>JAGRGD010000035.1 GCA_020445665.1 Rhodocyclaceae bacterium | reverse complement strand
GATCCCTAAGTCTCAGCCATCAATTTGTGCCAAGGCCATACAGACCAGCAATGATTAAGGCAGCCAGGAAGACAGTATTTGCAACCATCATCAATACGGGACGCCAACCCAGTGCTGCGATCTGCTGTAGCGAGGTTTTCACCCCGAGTGCGGCAATAGCCACGACCAGGCACCAGCGCGACAGATCGGAACACACTGAGGAAACCTCCTTGGGTATCAAGCCGGCGCTATTAACCACCATCAACACAGCGAAAACGACCAGAAACCACGGCAATAGAGGGGGCTTGCTGGCTTGCGTGTTGCCCTTGCGGAACAGCACGGACAACACCAGCACGACAGGCAACAGCATGGCTACCCGCAGGAGTTTCACGAACACGGCGGCGTCACCGACTTCGGGCGAGATCAGGTAGCCGGCCGCCACGACCTGGGCGACATCGTGAATTGATCCGCCAAGGAAGACCGCAGCCGCGTTGCCATCCAGTCCGAGCGCCGTGGCCAGAGACGGATAAACGATCATGGCCACGGTAGACAGCGCAGTGACCCCCACCACGGTAAATAGGGTGAAGCGTTGATTCTCCTCCGACTTGGGCAGCACCGCCGAAATTGCCAGGGCGGCGGAAGCGCCGCAGATCGCCACTGCGCCGCCGGTCAATACGCCTTCAACCAGCGGTCGGCCAAGAAGCCGTCCGATGAGAATGCCGAACAGGATGGTAGCGATCAGGCCACCAATGACCAGCAGCACCGACTCCGCGCCCAGCCCGGAGATCTGTTCGAAGGTGATCCGCGCTCCCAGCAAGGCCACGCCGAAACGCAGCACCTGGCGCGCCGTGAAATCGATGCCCGCCTTTACCTTCGGGCCGGAGGCGGCAAAGTTGAAGGCCATGCCGAAAAACAGGGCGTATAGCAGTTGAGGCCCGCCCTGATGCTCGGACACGAAGGTGGCGGCCATTGCGATCGTGATGGCGGTCAACAGGCCCGGCCACAGCTCCAGCAAGGCGGGGGCTTGCAGGCTGGGCGGCAGGCGTAGGGTTCCTTGGCGCATGGTGGAGTCCAGTTCCTTGGCAGAGGTTTTCACGGCGAGTCCTAGCGACCGGCGTAGCCAAGGCGCGTCGACATCTGGAAGGTGGCCGCCTGGGCTGGGTCGCGCAGCAAAAAGTGCGACAGGGCCGGGATCAGGATCAGCGCGCCGATCATGTTGGACACGAACATGAAGGTCAGCAGGATGCCCATGTCAGCCTGGAACTTGATCGGCGACCAGATCCAGGTCACCACCCCGGCGGCCAGCGTCACCCCCACCAGCGCGACGACCTTGCCGGTAAACAACAGGGCACGACGGTAGGCGTCAGCCAGCGAGGCGCCGGCGCGCTGCTGCGCGAGCTGGGTGGAGAGCAGGTAGAGCGCGTAGTCCACGCCGATGCCCACGCCCAACGCAATCACCGGCAGGGTGCCGACCTTGACCCCGATGCCGAGCAGCACCATCAGCGCCTCGCACAGAATGGAAGTCATCATCAGCGGGATCATGGCCACCACGACCGCACGCCAGCTGCGAAACGAGATCAGGCACAGCACGATCACCGCGGCATACACGTAGAGCAGGATCTGCTGGTTGGCTTCGCGCACCACGATGTTGGTGGCCGCATCGATGCCGGCGGTGCCGGCGGCGAGCAGGAACTGGCGCTCCGGCGTGCTGTGCGCCTCGGCAAAGCCGGCGGCGGCGGTGACCACGCGGTCGAGCGTCTCGGCGCGGTGGTCGGACAGATAGGCGATCACCGGCATCACCGAGCAGTCGGTGTTGAACAGGTCGGGGTTGTTCACCGAGGCCTGCTGCGCGCCGTAGTTGAGCACGTTCTGGTTGCGCGCGATGGTCAGCCACTTCGGGTTGCCCTCGTAGGAGCCAGCGGTGATCTGGCGCACCGCGTCACCGAGGAAGACCGTGGTATGCACGCCGGGCACCTGTTGCAGCGCCCAGGCCAGCCGGTCGGCCTCGACCAGGGTCTGGTATTTCAGACAACCCTCGGCCGCGGTGCGCACGATCACCGCGAACTGGTCGCTGGAGAGCGCGTAGTTGGCGTTGATATAGGCATTGTCGCGGTTGTAGCGCGAGTCGGCGCGCAGCTCGGGCGCACCGGCATCGAGGTCGCCGATCTTCAGTTCGGCGCGAAGCATCTGGCCGGCACCGGTCAGCACGGTGGCCACCACCAGCGCACCGATGGCCCAGCGCCGCTCGGTAAAGCGGTTGAGCACGCGCCACACGGCGCCGGTCTGGCCGCCCTCGTCGGTTTCCAGCACGCTGCGCCGCGCCGCCGCCGGGCTCACCCCGACGTAGGACAGCAGCACCGGCAGCAGCACCAGGTTGGTGAACACCAGCGCCGCCACGCCCACGCTGGCCGTCACCGCCAGCGCCTGGATCACCGGGATGTCGATCACCATCAGCACGGCGAAACCGACCGCGTCGGAGACGATCGCCGTGAGACCGGCGAGAAACAGACGGCGGAATGTGAAGCGCGCGGCGACCAGCCGGTGCATGCCGCGACCGATGTCCTGCACGATGCCGTTCATCTTCTGCGCACCGTGCGACACGCCGATGGCAAACACCAGGAAGGGCACCAGGATGGAGAACGGATCGAGCGGATAGCCGAAGCCGGCGACGATGCCCAGCTGCCACAGCACCGCGGTGGCCGAACAGGCGATCACCAGCACCGTGCTACGCAGGCAGCGGCTATAGAACAGGATCACCACGAAGGCCACCAGCGCGGCAAAGGCGAAATAGTTCATCACCTCGCCGACCCCGTCGATCAGGTCGCCGATCAGCTTCGCGAAGCCGATGATGTGTACACGGATCTCGGGGGCGCCGGCCGTCCCGGGCTGCTCGAAGCGGGCGCGGATATTCTGCTCGAACGTATGCGACAGCGCGCGGTAGTCGATCGCAGCGCCGGTGGCCGGGTCCGCGTCCATGAGGGGCACGAAGATCATGCTCGACTTGAAGTCGTTGCCGACGAAGCGCCCGACGATGCCCGAACGCGCGATGTTGAGCTTGAGTTGCTCGGTCGCTGCGGGTGAGCCGTCGTAAGAGTCGGGCATCACCGGCCCGCCCTGGAAGCCGTCCTCGGTGATTTCGGTCCAGCGCACCGAGGGGGTCCATAGCGACTTGACCCAGGCGCGATCGACGCCCGGGGTGAGGATCAGCTCGTCGCTGATCTTTTTCAGGGTGTCCTGGTAGGCCGGGTCGAAGATGTCACCGTCGGTCGCCACCACGATGCGCAGCGCATTGCCCAGGCCGCGCAATTCCTGGCGGTTGTCGAGGTAGTTCTTGATGTAGGGATGGCTCTGCGGCAGTACGCTCTCGAAGCTTGCGTTCAGCTCGAGCCGGGTCGCGGCAAGCACCGCCAGCACCACCGTCACCAGGGCGCAGAGCAGCATCACCACCGGACGGTGATTGAAGATCATCCGCTCGAGGCGGCTGCCGGAGTTCGAGTCGAACTCCGCCAGGGTGGGCACGACCGATGTCGGGTCCTGTGAATCGAAATTGGCGCTCATCGCGACGGTCTCCAGGAGTCGTTATTTGAGGGTCTGCACGGCAATGCCGCGCGCGCCGGCGACGATCACCGCCCCGGAGCCGACCGGCTGCACCGCTGAGGCCGGCACTGGGCGCGCGAGCTTGACCGGCGCGAAATGCGCACCGCCGTCCTGGCTCGACAGCAGCCGGCCGGCCTGGCTGGCCAGCACCACCGCCTGATCGCCGTCCGAGGCGGCCGCGGTCAGCCCTTCTTCCACGCCGGAGTCGAGCTTGGCCCAACTGGCGCCCAGATCGGTGCTGCGATAGGCATTGCCACGCAACCCGAAGACGATCACCGCGCCCGAGGTGCCGGTAACGCCGAAATAGCTGCCCTTGTAGGGGGTTTCGACGGCGTGGAAGCGTTCGTCCGAGGCGTCGAGCCGCAGCACCAGGCCGAGTTCGCCGGTCACCCACAGCGCGCCAGCCGCCGGGCGGATCGCATATAGATGCAGCGCCTGGGGGTTGTCGGTGCGGTCCAGCCACGGCGTCCAGGTCTGGCCGCCGTCGGTAGTGCGCAGGATCAGGTTGAAGGCGCCGACGACAAAGCCAGTCGTCTCGTCGGCGAACCACACGTCGAGGAACGGGCTCTCGGCGCCCTGAGCGACGAAGCGTTCAGCCTCGGCGGTCCATTGCGCATCGCCCTTGGCCTGGTAATAGGCAAGCATCAACTCGCCGACACGGTGGCCGTCGAGCTGCTTGCGCCAGGTGGCGCCGGCATCGGTGGTGGCCAGCACCACGCCATCGTGACCCACGGCCCAGCCGCGCTGCGGGCTCGGGAAACTCACCGCCACCAGATCCGAGCTGACCGGCACCGTGGCTTGCTGCCAGTGTGCGCCCTGGTCATCGGAATAGACGATATGGCCGCGCTGGCCGACACCGACCACCCGCTGCCCGGCCAGCGCCAAGCCGTTGATCAGGCCTTTGGCTGCCAACGGACTGGCCAGGGCCGGCGTCTCGAGCACGTCCTGAAACTCCGCGGCCGGGGCCGTTGTGGGCAGCAGCAGGCAAAGGGCCAGCGCCGCGCTGCCGAATCGATGCACGTTCATGTCTTGCCTCTGTCGGGGTGGGTGTCCGGTGCGACGCGCCTGCATGTTTGCGCCGCACCGGATGCCCAGGGGGAGAACGGTCTTGTGATTTTTCTGGCGACTCAGCGGATACCCGCACCGGCCAGCGAGTCGGCGCTCCACTCCCGCTCGGAGAGCGGCTTGGTCTGGCGCACGCCGCCGGTTTCGGCGATGAACCCGGTCAGCGAATAGATGCCGGCAACCAGATCGTAGTGCCCGAACATGTCGGTGTAGGGCGCGGGCAGGTCGTAGCTCGGGGCCATGTAGGCCAAGCCGGCACGATAGAGCTGGCCGCGGCCGTCGTACTCGTCGGAGGCCAGCGCCGCCCAGGAGTCCTCATCGAGGTAGAACACCCGCTTGCCATACACATGGCGCTTGCCGTCGCGCAGCGTTGCCTCGACCACCCACACGCGGTGCAGTTCCCAGCGCACCAGGTCCGGGTTCATGTGGTTGGGCTTGAGCAGCTCGTCCTGCTTGGTCTCATAGACCGCGGCGTAATCGTTGTAGGGCACGATCATCTCTTTCTTGCCGACGAGCTTGAAGTCGAAGCGGTCCATCGAGCCGTTGAAGATGAAGACGTCGTCGAAGGTGTTGCCACCCGCGGTGCCAGGGTTCGGCGTGTCGTGCGACAGGTCGGGAGCGACCTTGACGCGGCGCTGCCCCGGCAGATACATCCAGGCGCGGCGGTCCTTGGCGCTCACGTCGAGCGGATCGACGATCAGCAAGCCCTCGCCGGCGCGCCGGGCCGGGCCGGTGTACATCAGCTTGATGCGCCAGTAGGTGTCGGCCGAGTCCTTGCTGGCATCCCAGAAGGGGTACTCCTGCACGCTGTTACCCTCGGTGGCCAGGGTGACCCGGCCGCTGGCGTCCACGTTCAGGTTGCGATACTTCGATTGGTAGGCCTGACCGTTGAAGCGCACCAGGTGGTTCCACATCGCCTCATAGCCGGTCTTGGGGATCGGGAAGGGGAAACCGGCGTGGCAGCCTTCCATCGAGCGGCCGTCGTTGTTGGTCTTGGCGCTCACCGCGCACTTGGCGGTGTTGTCGGTAACGAACTTGGGGAAGGCCACGCTGCGATGGGTGGGATACACATCGAGGCGGAAGCTCGGGTATTTCTGCAGCAGCGCCTTGGCGCCTTCGGTCAGCTTGTCGGCGTACTGGGCCATGTTCTTGGCGTCGATGCTAAGGCGCGGCTTTTCGTCGGCGTACGGGTTCGGCCGGATGCCGTCGCCGGGTTTGAAGCCGGCCGGCGCGGTGGTCAGGCCACCGGCGTAGGCCGGGATCGTGCCGTCCTTGTTGGCGGCCTTCTCGGCGCCGATCGCGGTCAGCGTGGTGCCCAGTTGCTTGGCCTCGTCGGCGCTCACGCCGGCCACGGCCGCGCTGCTCAGGGCCAGCGTCAGTGCCGCCGGCAGCAGGGTATTGGTCAGTTTCATGTCGGTCCTCCTCCTCAGAAGGTGGTCTTGAACGTCAGGCT
>JAGRGD010000270.1 GCA_020445665.1 Rhodocyclaceae bacterium | reverse complement strand
TGAACCTTGCCCCTTCTGCAAGCTGCTGGAACGATTTCACCTGGACCATCGCATCCAAGCCTCATACCCGGCTCGCCCCGCCCTCGACATGACCGAGCGCCAACTGGGCATGCTCGCGCTTTTTCACAAACTTAGCCCCGAGGCCGAAGGCGATAGCCCCTCGGAATAGGTCGCGTTTCAGCGCGACAAGCGAGATAGCCGGCCGAAGAATGGCCACTTCGCATTCTTTCCGGTATCGCTGTGCCGCCATGGCCGCCACACCAACGTCCGCAACTTCTTACCCCGCCTCCGACCCGGGTTTCGCCGCCGTGCCGGTCGAGGATCTGCTCGCCGGCGAAGCGGACCTGATCGCACGCATCAAGCTCTGCTACGGCATCGACCGGGACAGCTTCGAGCGCGATGTCCTAATGCTGGTGCGCCGCTACGCCGCCTGCGTGCATCTGCTGCCGGCGACCGCCGACAACTACTTCAGCAAGCCGGGTGGTCTCTTGCGGCTCGGCCTGGAGACCGCTTTCTTCAGCCTGCAAGGCACCGACGCACACATTTTTTCGGGGCGGATGAGCATCTCGGCACGCCGCCAACTGGAACCGCGCTGGCGCCATGCAACCTTCATCGCCGGGCTGTGTTGCGAATTGCACCGGCTGATGAGCCATATCATCGTCACCGATGCCGCCGGCGAGGCGTGGCCGGCCTTCCTGCGGCCGCTGGCCGACTGGCTGGCAACCCGCGGCAGCGAGCGCTATTTCCTGCGCTGGCGGCCCCAAGCCGTCGAGGCGCGCGGCCTGGGCCTGTTCGCCCTGCCCCATGTGGTGCCGCCCGCGGTGATGGCCGACCTGTCCGAGGGCAACGCGGTCATCGTGCCGTACCTGCTGGCCAGCATCGGCGGCATCCCGGTCTATCGCGATCACAATATCCTCGACGAACTCGTCCGCCGCTCGCTGGCGCTGGTCATCGACCGCAACCTGGTCGCCAGCGCCGACCGCTACGGTTCGCCACAATACGGCTCGCACCTGGAGCGCTACCTGGTCGACGCCCTGCGGCGGCTCACAAGCGGCAACTCGGCCTGGATCGCCAATCGCGAGAAGTCGCGCCTGTGGTTCGGACAGGACGGTCTGTTCCTGGTCTGGCCCGGCGCCGCCGAGGATGTCCACCAACTACTCGAAGCCGACCAACTGGCCGGCATCCCCAAGGCGCCCGAGACAATGCTGGAACTGCTACTGGCCGCTGGCGTGTTCGAAGCGGCAGCAGCGGGCCGCGCGACTTGGTCCATCCAGCCGCCCGGCGCCAAGGCCCCGCTGGAAGCCGTCAAGCTCTCGGCCCCGGCCATTCTCCTCGCCGGAATCGATCCGCCACCCGTCGCCTTACCCCAGGCACTGGAATTCAAGCCGGCGTCTGCGCCAGTTGCGCCGCAAACGCCTCCATCCATACCACCGGCGGCACCGGTGAAGAGCGGCACCCAGTTGTCGCTCATTCCGCCGTCCGAGCCGCCCGCCGAGAGTGACGTCCGCGTGACGTCGGTCGAGGAAACACCCGAATCACTCTCGCTGGAACCGGCGACAACACCGCCTTCGGCGACATTCGCATTGCAAGCCCCGATGCGTCTGAACCCGGTCGTTCGCGACGCCCTGGCCGAGGCCGTTCGCACCCTGAACGATGGCATGGGTCCGCCCACCGTGTGCACCGTCGCCCAGGGAGTATTCGTACCGCTGGAGGAATTCGGGCGGCGCGGCGTCCAGCCATCCCTCGCCATGCGTGCCCTCACCGAGGCGAACCTGCTGGTGAAACCAAACCGCAACGGTCCGCCGACGCTGTCGCGTGACTTCAACGGCAACCCCACCGTGGGTATCGTGCTCGATCCGCGCTGCGTGAACGGACTCGACCTGACAGGCTTTACCCAGCCACCAGAGGGGGAAGGCTGAGATGCTCGTACGCCGCTATGAGATGCCGTGGCGCCGGGCCTACGAGGTCTATGCCGGCATCGCCTGGTGGCTGGCGCTGCTCTATTTCCTGGGGGTAGGCGTAGCCGGCCCTCTTCCCCGCCAATTGGCGCTGCCGCTGGCACTCGCCTGCTTCGTAATGGGCGCATTGCGGGTGGCCCAGGCCCTGCGCATGCTGATCTTGCGGGCGTCGCTGGGCGGGCGCGGCATCGAGGTCATCGGTACCGACGACCTGGCCCGCTGGTACCAGGATCCGACCGCGATATTCCTGGGCTTCGGCTTCGAATGGCAGCCCGTGCATTCACAGCGGCTCTATGAGCTCTCTAAGATCGACTACCGCGAGTACGCGGTGTCGCCACACCTGCTCCGGCTCGTGGGCTACGACAGCAAGCCCCAGCCGGACGCCGAGATCGGCCTGCCCTACATCCACGGCGTCGAACCAAAGGAAGGCCCCTTGCACCGGCCGCTGCAGAACTTCGAGGGTGGGACGCTGCTGGTCGGTACCACCCAATCCGGCAAGGGCGTGGCGCTCGCCAACCTGATCACCCAGGCGATCCGGCGAGGCGACGTGGTGATCGTGATCGACCCGAAGAACAGCCGGCGGCTCAAACGGGTTGTCGAACGCGCCTGCGCGGACTACCGCGAGCCGGACACCTTCATGGAATTCCACCCGGCCTTCCCGGAACGAGGCGTCCGTCTGGACTTCACCTTCAACTGGCAGAAACCCACCGAGATCGCTTCGCGTATCCAGTCGATCATGCCGCCAGACACCGCCGGCGCCTTCTCGGCCTTCGGCTGGGATGCGGTCAACGTCGTCGTGCAGGGCTTGGTCGAGATCGAAGAGCGGCCCAATCTGGTGAAGCTCACCAAGTACATCGAGGGCGGCATCGAGCCAGTCCTCGAAGGATCGCTGCTCCGCTACTACGACCAGACCCTCGGCGCGGGCTGGCGTGAACTGCCCGAAATGAAGAAGCTGCTCAACGACGCCCACCGCGGCAACCTGAAGCGACCATCGGAGGCGGCCAGCGCCGGCCTGATGGCCTTCGTCGCCTACTACGAGCACCACATCGCCCAGAACCAGCGCAACAAGGTGATCGAC
>JAGRGD010000269.1 GCA_020445665.1 Rhodocyclaceae bacterium | reverse complement strand
GGCCGTCGATCCGCTCGACTCCACTTCGCGCCAGCTGGATCCGCTGATCGTCGGTGAGGAGCACTACGGTGTTGCCCGTGCCGTCCAGCAGACCCTGCAGAAGTACAAGGAACTGCGCGACATCATCGCGATTCTGGGTATGGACGAGCTCTCGCCGGACGACAAGCTGGCCGTGGCCCGTGCGCGTAAGATGCAGCGTTTCCTGTCCCAGCCGTTCCACGTGGCCGAGGTGTTCACGGGCTCCCCGGGCAAGTACGTGCCGCTCAAGGAGACCATCAAGGGCTTCAAGATGATCGTCGATGGTGAGTGCGATCACCTGCCCGAGCAGGCCTTCTACATGGTCGGCAGCATCGAAGAAGCGATGGAAAAGGCGAAGACCCTCCAGTAATGGATGGTTCGGCCGGCGGTGCCCTGGCGCCGCCGGCCAACATGACCGGAGGAAAGAGTTATGGCAATGACGGTTCACGTCGATGTGGTGAGTGCGGAAGAACAGGTCTTTTCGGGCCTGGCCGAATTCGTCGCCCTCCCTGGCGAGGTTGGCGAACTGGGTATTCTTCCCGGTCACATGCCGCTGATCACTCGGATCAAGCCTGGTGCCGTGCGCCTCAAGCTGCCCAACAAGAACGAAGAAGAACTGATCTTCGTGGCGGGCGGACTGCTGGAGGTTCAGCCGGGTCTTGTCACGGTGCTTGCCGATACCGCGATTCGCGGCAAGGATCTTGACGAAGCCAAGGCCCAGGACGCCAAGCGCCTGGCCGAGGAAGCGATGCACAACAAGACCTCCGAGCTGGATTACGCCCGTGCCCAGGCCGAACTGGCCGAAGCCGTGGCCCAGCTGGCGGCAATCCAGCGGCTGCGCAAGCGCGGTCACTGAGACTTCTGGAATCCGCCCAGAGGGGTGGGTCTCCTGAATCAAGAAAAGGCGATCCGGTCGGATCGCCTTTTTTCTTGGCTGCCTGCGGGCAAGTCGTCGATGTGCGGTGGCTCAGGGCAAGCGGTCGATGCGCTTCTCCAGTCGGGCAAGCCCATCGCGGAGCCGGCGCAAGCGGTCACCGCTTGCGGCGAACTCGCTCCGCCCGGGCAGCGCCCGCCCCCCTTCGGCCACATACTCCCTGAGGTTGCCCTCCACGGCTTCGGCACTCCGTCGCAGCCCCCCGAACGCACTCTGCCCGGCGCCAAAGAGGCGGTGGGCTGCGATATCACCAAAGACGCGAGCCAGGTCGGCTTCGGCGTCCCAGCGCAGGTGGCGCAGGACGAACCCCAGGGCGTCTGCGAACTCCACCTCGCCCTCAACGCGCGCCGACTGCAAAAGCCCGTCGAGCCCCTGGAGCAGATCGGATGGTCCGGGCAGGGGGACGGCGATTCTGACGTCAGTTGGTCCATCGCCAAGGGACTCGGCAAGGAAGCCGTCCGGTGCGACGGAAAAAGTGATGGCCTGTGATCCGACAACGACGCAGGCCCGCTTGCTGGCGTGAGGGGTGAGTCGGGCGCGGCCCCATTCGGCCTGCCCGAGCAGGTGGTTGAGCGTTGCGACGGCCAGGCTGTCGAGCATTGCAGGCCGTTGTCAGGCCTGCTGGATGCCAGCGATGCGCCATCCCTCACTGCCCGTTGTCGGCTTGATCAGGTGCCAGACCTCCGAGAAGGGCGCCGGCGCAGCCTCCGGGGCCTCCCGCAACAGTCCGCTGAACTGGACGCTGACCACGTAGCGGCCATCCTCCTCGCTGACATCCTGCACCGAGGCGTTGAGTTCCATCACATCGGTCCGGTCCTGCTGGGCGCCGCGCTCCTGCAACTGCATTGCGATCTCGGCATAGACCTCGGGTGTCGTGAAGGCGCGAATGTCGTCGAGGTTGCCGTTGTCGGAAGCGGCCTGGAGCCGGATGAAATTCAGCTTTGCTTCCCGCTCGAAGCCGACGGCATCGAAATCGGCGTGGCTCGCGCTGCCACCCGCCACCGGGCGAGCAGCCTCGAAGTTCTGCACCGATCGGTCGGCCACGTCGGGGGCCGGGCCACCTGCATATCCCATCCGTTGTCCCTGAGCTGGCGCGGAGCGGCCAAACAGTCGGCGCAGGATGAATATGGCGGCGAAGGCGATCAGCGCCAGCATCAGGAGCCCGGCGAACTCCTCACCGAGGCCGAAATGCGACAGCAGTGCTGCCAGCCCGAGGCCTGTTGCGAGCCCGGCAAGCGGGCCAAGCCAGGAACGCTTCGGCGGCGTCTGGCCCGCCGCGGCAGGACTCTTGGCACCGCTGGCGGTGGTGGTGGCCGGAGCGGTCGGCTTCTTGAACAGCGTCGAGTCCCGCTGCATGCCGAACGAGCGACCACCGCCCAGGCGGCGAGCCTCTGCGTCGGGGATGGTCATCGCGAAGCCGACAAAGACGGTGAACAGGGCGATCAGCAATCGTTTCATGGTCGTCCTCGTGACGAATCGATGGAGTCAGATGCGGTAGCCGCGATGCAGCGCAACGACGCCGCCGGCAAGGTTGAAGTATTCGACGCGAGAAAGGCCGACTTGTTCCATCATGCCCTTGAGGGTCTCCTGGTCCGGATGCATGCGGATCGACTCGGCCAGGTAGCGGTAGCTTTCCGCGTCCTTGGCCACGCGCTCGCCCATCCACGGGAGGATCTTGAAGGAGTAGAAATCGTAGGCTGGCACGAGCGGCTTCCAGACTTTGGAGAACTCGAGCACCAGCAGGCGCCCGCCCGGCCGCAGGACACGCCGCATCTCGGCGAGCGCGCAATCCTTGTGCGTCATGTTGCGCAAGCCGAAGGCAACGGTGACGCAATCGAACCAGGCATCGGGAAACGGCAGCTTCTCTGCGTCGCACTGGGCCACCGGCAGGGGGTGTCCCTGGTCGGTCACCCGATCGCGCCCCCGCGAAAGCATGGCGTGGTTGATGTCGGTCAGCCACACCTGCCCACTTGAGCCGACCTTGCGGGCAAAGGCCAGGGACAGGTCCGCCGTTCCGCCCGCAACGTCGAGCACGCGCTCCCCTTCCCGCACGCCCGAGATCTGGATCGTGAAGTGCTTCCAGAGCCGGTGAAGTCCCAGCGACATCAGATCGTTCATGACGTCGTAATTGCCGGCCACGGACGTGAAGACGCCGGCAACCCGCCGCGCCTTGTCCTTCTCCGCGACGGTCTCGAAGCCGAAATGCGTCTTCTGGTCGCCCATCTTAATGTCCGCCACAGCCGCCGGAGCTGCAGCCGCCGGAGCCGCATCCGCCTGATTTCGGGGGCGCAGGGGCCAGATCGGGGTCCCGGCTCGCGCCGGCGGCGTCCATCCGCTGCAGGTAGTCCTGCCACAACTCGTCGCGGCGACTGCCGATCAGGTAGAGGTAGTCCCACGAGTAGAGGCCGCTGTCGTGGCCGTCGCTGAAGACCGGTTTGATCGCGTAGTTGCCAACGGCCTCCACGTGCGAGATGTGGACGTCGCGCTTGCCGACCTGCAGGACCTCCTGCCCTGGACCATGGCCGCGGACCTCCGCGGAAGGCGAATGCACGCGGAGGAACTCGTACGAGAGCTCGAAACGGGTGCCGTCGTCAAAGGACAGCTCCATCATCCTGGAGCCTTGATGGAGCTTGATCTCGGTGGGAATCGGGGTGTGTTCGTCGAGGCCGGCCATGGGCGCACCGCGTCGGAAGGGCAATCCTGCATGATACCCGAAAGGTCGGGACCGTCCGGCGGGGCTGCGCGTTTCCGTCGTTGTAAACAAACCGTCAAATACCTGAAATAGACTCCGCTTGTTCTAGGAGGAAAGCCGTGTCCGCAACCATCTTGATCGTCGAGGACGAACCCGCCATCCAGGAATTGCTGAGTGCCACGCTGACCCGCGCTGGCCACCAGGTGATTCGCGCCGACGATGGCGAAAGCGCGCAGCGCCTGCTGCGTGAGGCCCTGCCCGATCTGGTCCTGCTCGACTGGATGCTGCCCGGCGTGTCGGGCATGGATCTCGCACGCCGGCTGCGTGCCGAGGAGCGGACCCGAAGCATTCCGATCATCATGCTGACGGCCCGGGGCGAAGAGCAGGACAAAGTGAGCGGTCTCGAGGTCGGCGCCGACGACTACGTGACCAAGCCCTTCAGTCCGCGCGAGCTGGTGGCACGCATCAAGGCCGTGTTGCGCAGGCGGGCCCCACAGGCGACCGAGGACCCGGTCGATCTCGGCGGTTTGAAGCTTGACCCGGCGACGCATCGCGTCTCGGCGGGTGAAGCCGCCCTGAGTCTGGGGCCGACGGAATTCCGCCTCTTGCACTTCCTGATGACGCACCCGGAGCGAGTGCACTCCCGCGCCCAGTTGCTCGACCAGGTCTGGGGCGACCACGTCTTCGTCGAGGAACGTACCGTCGACGTTCATATCCGACGCCTGCGCAGCGCCCTGGAGGGGTCGGGTCACGACCGCCTGATCCAGACCGTGCGCGGAGCCGGCTATCGCATGTCGGCCCAGGCCGAGGCCAGTCAGGCCGTGAGATAATCCGGGCGGGCAGGGTTTCGGGAGTCGGCCCATGCTTCGACCGATCAGCCACATTCGCAGTGCCGCCGTCACGGAAGTCATCCTCTGGCTCTTGCCGGGGGCGCTGATCGCCCTGCTGGGTGACCTCACCTGGGGCCTGGGCGGAATGCTCGCGGGCGCCCTCTACGTCATCGTCTCCCACCTTCGTCACATCGGCGATCTGGTCGAATGGGCGCGGGCGCCGGTAGGGACGCCGGTCCCGATCGCCAGCGGTGTATGGGATCTGGTTTTTTCCGAGATCAATCGCCGCTCGCGCCTGATGCGCGACCAGCGCGAGCACCTCTCCGCCGCCCTCGACCGATTCGTCGAAGCGGGTCAGGCCATGCCGGACGGCGTCATCTACATGGGTTCGGACTATGTCGTGGATTGGGCGAACCAGCGCGCCGAGAGCCACTTCGGAATCGACGCGCAGCGGGACGCCGGGGCGCCACTGACAAACCTCGTGAGAGATCCGGCCTTCGTGGGCTACCTGAACGGTGGCGACTACGCCGAGCCGCTGATCATGAAGCCGCTGCGCCAGTCCCAGCTGACACTGCTGGTGCAACTGGTGCCCTATGCGGAAACGCGTACGATGCTGATCTCCAGGGATATCTCGCATCTGGAGCGGCTCGAGACCATGCGGCGCGACTTCGTCGCCAACGTGTCCCACGAACTGCGGACGCCTCTGACCGTGGTGCTGGGGTTCCTCGAGACCCTCGCCGACGGGGTGGACGATCTCCCCGCCGAGCAGCAGCGCCACTTTGTCGATCTCGCTCGGGAACAGGCCGAGCGGATGCACCGGCTGATTCTCGACCTGCTCGTCCTCTCGGCCCTGGAGACCGGCGCCCCTGCGCCCGCCGAGGAGGAGGTGGATCTGGGGGCGCTTCTAGACGCCGTGCTGCGAGACGGGCTGGCGCTGTCGTCAGGCCGGCACCGGGTGACCCTGGAAATCGAAGGGCCCCTGCGCCTGCGCGGCTCGACGAAAGAACTGCACAGTGCCTTTGCCAATCTGGTCAGCAACGCCGTGCGATACGGGCGGGAAGGCGGTCATATCCGGCTGCGATGGCGCGAAGTGCCTGACGGTTGCGAATTTTCGGTACAGGATCAGGGTGACGGCATCGACCCCACGCACATCCCGCGACTGACCGAGCGCTTCTATCGCGTGGATCGCGGGCGATCGCGCGAGTCCGGTGGCACCGGACTCGGGCTCGCGATCGTCAAGCATGTACTGGGGCGACACCAGGGGCGGCTCGAGATCGAGAGCGTGCTCGGCGAGGGGAGCGTGTTCCGCGCCCACCTCCCGAGCCACCGCATGGTCAGGCAGGCGACTGACGAAGCGGCTTGACGACGACCTGGTCGAAGTTCGACCCGTTGCTCATCAGCGAGCTGAGTCGGACCTGGGACAGGCGATCCACGTGCAACTCGATGACCCGTTCGGGCTGGAACCACCCACCCGGCAGCACCACCGAGGCGTCGGCCTTGAGTGCCGGAACGGCCGGTAACGTATAGCAGGGCTGGTAGGGGTCGTGGCTGCTGGCGCGGGCGCTCAGGGTGCGTGCGGCGGCGACCGACGGCACCCCGGGCAGGACGCTGACACCCGCCTCGAGCGTGCCGTCCGGGCGGTACATCAGCCAGCTGACCTTGGCGAGCAGGACCGCCTCGCCATCGGGAGGCCGGATGCCGACCAGCTGATGGTGGTCGAGGCGCTGCCCCACCGGGCGGCAGCGCAGGCGAAACCCCCCGACCGACTGGTCGACAACCTCCCACTGGGTACCGCTCAGGCCCAGGCGGGTTCCTTCCTCGCGAATCTGCGCGATCGAGAGCGGTGCCTCAGGGGCGCGCTCGCCGAAGGTCAGGGCATTGATGTCGGCCTTGACCGTGGAGACCGTGCGCGACGACGGCGGCGCGAAAGGACGGCCGTCGATGTGGAAGGCAATGGCGTTCCAGTCGGAAATCATCTCGAGGGCGCCGTGTGCGCCCCGCCGCGAGAATTTGCGCCCAGCCGAGGCGAGCCCCCAGGGGCGATACAGCATGACCAGCAGCCGGCCACCGGCCAGCGCGGGGCAATCCTCGCCGAGGCCGAGGGACGACGGCGCCACGCCCTGCTTGAGCTGGGAGACGACCGCCTGGATGTGGCTGGCCAGGCGACTGCCGTCGAAGTGACGGAGGCTGTCACCCGCCTTGAGCACGCCTGCGGGTCGCACGCCGTGATCGGCCGCCAGGTCAACGCCGTAGCGCAGCGGCACGTCGGGGGCGTCCTCGCCCTTGCGCTTGAGAGCGCAATACGGCGCAAAGCGCTGCGCCCAGCGGATGATCCAGTTGAGCTCCCGCTGGGTGCGGCCATAGGGATTGGCAAGGTCGGTGAGCAGCAGGGAGACGTAGCATTCGGCACTGCTCTGGGCGCGCCACACGTCATTGAGTGGGTCGGCCACCCGCGAGCGGGCCACTTCGTGGCGTTCGGCAGCGGCGAAGGCGGCGTGCAGGTCGGTCCAGGCGCCGGCGGGCAGCGATCGGCGGGCCCGGAAATACTCGAGAATGACCTGTCCCAGGGAGAACAGCTGGCGCTGGAAGAGCAGCGGCATGTTCTCGGCGAGGCTGCCGTTGACCGTGTCGGCCAGGATGATGCGGGTGTAGGAGCGGGCGAGTTCGCGCCACAGGGAGACCACGCTCTCCATGATCAGGTTCTCGCGGCTTTCCGGGGGCAGCGGGTGCGCGGCGTAGCTGCGTGCCAGCTCTGCCTGGGTATGAACGATCGCGGGGCGCGCCGCCTCGAGCACCTCCAGGTGCTGGTTGGGAGCCGGCGGGTAGGACCGCAGCGTCGTGACGATGCGCGTCAGCTCCGCATGGGTCTCGTCCACGTTGGTCTGGCGGAGGCGGCGCAACAGGTCGATGCAGGCAGCTGGGTTTCGGTAGTCCATCTGGGCTTCTTCTCGTTTGTTCTCGTCGCGCTACGCGGCCCCGATCCGGCTGATGGCGCGTCGCAGCGCATCGGCCAGGGCTTCGTCGTCCCTGACGGCACCCGCCGGCAGGCGGGACTGCCGCTGCGGTGAGCCCCATACGGGTTGCGGAAAGTGCCGGTCGGTACGGAAGCGTCCGATCACGTGCCAGTGCAGGTGGGGCACCATATTGCCGAAGCTCGCCAAATTGATCTTGTCAGGCCGGATGCAGTCGCGCAACGCCTCTTCCGCGGCCATCACGATACTCATGATGTGCTGCCTGCCGTGGCTGTCGAGGTCGGACATCTCTGCCAGGTGAGCTGTCCAGATCACCCGCAGGTAGCCCGGGTATTCCTCGTCCGGGACGCGTATGACGCGAAGGTACGCATCCTGCCATAAAACGACCTCGTTGTCGGGCTTGCAAAGTGGACAATAGTGACTCGTGGTCAGCATGCCGGATTCCCTCCTCCTTGCCGTCGTGCTTGGGATCGCGGGCCTTCTTGGCGCGCCGGTCAGGTGCCGGGCTGCTCCGAGCCGGGTCCGAAACGTGCCCGGATGCGGTCCATCCGCCGACGGTTCACTCTGAAGTCGTAGTATCCGCTGCAAGCGGCGCTCCGATAAGCGATTTCTCCGTCCGGAGCGAGCAGGAATACCGCTTCGTCGACGAAACCGAACAGGCGGGAGCGGAAGCTGGCGACGATGACTCGGGCCCCGTCGAATTCGAGGCGACTGCGGGGCTCGGCGAGCAGGGCGGCCCGCAGGGATTGACGGGGATCGGCCAACCGCGTCGGCCAGCGCCCGGCCGCGCAGTTCGGGCGATCAGGACAGGGCGGCAACGCGGTGGCGGTGTCGTCGATCCGCCAGCCGCTGCACGAAGTGTAGGCGTCAGCCATCGCGTGGGAACTCAGCAGCGCACCGGCGAGGCACAGGGCCGGCGCAAACCTGCGGATCACCGCCCCTGCATCCCCGGCATCTTCTTCATCATTTCACCGACGTCGATGTTGCCTAGGCCGGGAATCTGCATGGTTGTGGCGCCGGGCTTCTGGCCCGCTTCGCAAGGTCCCGTCCAGCGCCCGTCAATCTTCATCCGGGCCTCCTTCATGCCGTGCTGCGGGGGATCGAAGGTGGTCAGGATCTCGCCCTGGTAACGGGAGTCGTATTCGCCGGTGAAGACGCCATGGGTGCTGGCCGTGCCGCCCTCGACGTGGCAGAGCGCCCGGACCTCGATGCGGTTGCCACTGCGCGTGATCACCGGCTCGTCGCAGTCCCCCTGATTCTTTGTGGCCTCGGCCATCAGGTTGGCATCGGTCTTCTCGTCGATGCACTGGCGCATCGTCATGCGCTGACCACCCATGACCGACATCTCGGTCTGGATCTCCCACAGGCCCGGCTTGCGACGGGGCAGGTCGACGGCAGCGACCGAGGTGGCCGCGAGGGTGGCCGCCAGCGCGACGGTGCCGGGCTTCAGGATGCGCATCAGGATGGACTCCGGTGGGGGGGATGCCCGGAATCCTAGCAGTTCCGGGCGGCCGGCTGGCAGCCCGGATGTATCAAGCCGTCAGCTTGCGGCGCAGCAGTTCGTTGACCTGAGTCGGATTCGCCTTGCCGCGGCTGGCCTTCATGACCTGTCCGACCAGCGCGTTGAGGGCCTTCTCCTTGCCGGCGCGGAACTCGTCGACCGACTTCTGGTTCGCGGCGAGGACCTCGTCAACCAGCGCCTCGATGGCGCCGCTGTCCGTCACCTGCTTCAGGCCCTTGGCCTCGATGATCGCGTCGGCGCTGTCGCCCTCGCCCTGCCACAGGGCATCGAAGACCTGCTTGCCGATGTTGTTGGAGATCGTGTTGTCGGCGATCCGGCACACCAGGCCGGCCAGCTGCGCGGGCGAGATCGGGGCGTCGGCGACATCGAGCTCGCCCTTGTTCAGACGTGCCGAGAATTCACCCATGATCCAGTTGGCGCAAGGCTTGGCCAGCGCCACGCCGGCGGACTCGACGGTGTCGAGGTAGAAACGCGCCAGTTCGCGCGAACTGGTCAGGGTGACGGCATCGTAGGCGCTCAGGCCGTGGTCGGACTGCATGCGGGCGGCAAGGGCCGCCGGCAGCTCCGGCATCGCCGACTTGACGTGTTCGATCCAGTCGCCGTCGATCGACAGGGGCAGCAGGTCCGGGTCCGGGAAGTAGCGGTAGTCGTGCGCGTCTTCCTTGCTTCGCATCATGCGGGTTTCGCCGCTGTCAGGGTCGAACAGGACGGTCGCCTGCTGGACGCTGCCGCCGTCCTCGATCAGGTCGATCTGCCACTGGACCTCGTAATCGATGGCCTGCTGCAGGAAGCGGAAGGAGTTGAGGTTCTTGATCTCGCGGCGGGTGCCGAAGGCAGTCTCGCCACGACGCCGGACCGAGACGTTGGCGTCGCAGCGGAACGAGCCCTCCTGCATGTTGCCGTCGCAGATATCGATCCAGCGCACGAGGGTGTGGAGCGTCTTGGCATAGGCCACCGCCTCCGCCGAGGAGCGCATGTCGGGCTCCGACACGATCTCGAGCAACGGTGTGCCGGCCCGGTTGAGGTCGATGCCGCTCATGCCGTGGAAATCCTCGTGGAGGCTCTTGCCGGCGTCCTCTTCCAGGTGGGCGCGGGTCAGGCGGACGGTCTTGTCGTAGGCCGCGTCACCGTCGCCGACACGGATCGTGATGTCGCCTCCGGCCACCACCGGCAGCTCGAACTGGCTGATCTGGTAGCCCTTCGGCAGATCCGGGTAGAAGTAGTTCTTGCGGGCGAAGACGCTCTTTGGTGCCACCGTTGCGCCGGTGGCGAGACCGAATCGGATGGCCCGTTCCACGGCGCCCCGGTTCAGGACCGGCAACACCCCGGGCAGCGCAATATCCACTGCGCTGGCCTGGGCGTTGGGCTCGGCCCCGAAGGCGGTGGACGCCCCGGAGAAGATCTTCGACGCGGTGGTCAGCTGGGCGTGAACTTCCAGCCCGATGACGACTTCCCAGTCAGAACGGCTCATCCTCGATGTCTCGTCGTGTCAGTCACATTTGCCCGATGGCTTGTCCACCAGGATCGGCCACAGGTAGTCGGCGGCGCTGCCGCTGCAATGCTTGTTGCAGTCGGCGAAGGCCACCGTGAACTTGCGCCCCTGCTCCCACATCCGCACCTTGCAGCCATTGTTCGATGCCAGCTCGACGTGGGGCGCCTCGCGCACCTGCTTGAAGTCGGCGTGCTCGAAATTGCAGCGGCCGCGACGCGGGATGTTCACGTGTGCGGCGAAGTGGCTGACCTTCGAGCCCGCGACGTGAACCTTGGCGTCGCCGTTGTAGCCGGTGACGTTCTTGAAGCGGCACTCGTGCGCGAGATCCAGCTTTTTGACCTTGGGCTTCTGCACCTTGGGCGGAGGCGGCGGGGGCGGCGGGGGCGGCGGCACTTCCTTCGGCGGGGGCG
>JAGRGD010000268.1 GCA_020445665.1 Rhodocyclaceae bacterium | reverse complement strand
GACCACCGACTACTACGCACCGGAGCACGAGCGCTGCCTGCTGTGGAACGACCCCACGGTGGGCGTCGACTGGCCGCTGGAGATCGAGCCGCTGCTCTCGGCCAAGGACCGCAAGGGCTGTCTGCTCAATGCCTGCGAGGTGTACGACGATTAGCGCGGCAATCAATTTGCCGATTCCATTTCAGGCACTACGCGGTCCTCTCGCCCCCTCCCCTTAAGGGGGGCGAGCGCGGGAACTCGCAAGGCATGGCCTTGCGCCGCCAGAGCGGGCCGGCTGTGCAAAGTCGGCATTGGGCGCGCTGGGGTGGGGATGGGGCAAGTCGCGTGACTCGACCCCATCCCACTCCTGGCCTCCCCCTTGAGGGGGGAAGGCCTGCCCGCAATGGTTACCTGTTTGCTTGCCGGGCTAATAGGTTGATCGGGTCAAGCCTACTTGCTCTTGATCATCGTGCCGACGCCGTGGTCGGTCAGGATCTCCAGCAGGAGGGCGTGTTCCACCCGTCCGTCGATGATGTGCACCGACTTCACGCCATTGCGCGCAGCGTCGAGCGCCGAACCGATCTTGGGCAGCATGCCGCCCGACAGGGTGCCGTCTTCGACCAGGCTGTCGATTTCGCGGGGCGTCAGGCCGGTGAGCAGGGTGCCGTTCTTGTCGAGCACGCCGGGGGTGTTGGTGAGCAGCACCAGCTTCTCGGCCTTGAGGATCTCGGCGAGCTTGCCGGCGACCACGTCGGCGTTGATGTTGTAGGTTTCGCCCTCGTCGCCGACGCCGATCGGTGCGATGACCGGGATGAAATCGCCTTGGTCGAGGAAGGAGATCAGGCTCGGGTCGATCTGGGTGATCTCGCCCACCTGGCCCACGTCGACGGTGTCGCCCAGCGGGGCGTTGTGCTTCTGCATCAGCAGCTTCTTGGCGCGGATGAAGCTGGCGTCCTTGCCGGTCAGGCCCACGGCCTTGCCGCCTGCCTGGTTGATGAGGTTGACGATTTCCTTGTTCACCTGGCCACCCAGCACCATCTCGACCACTTCCATGGTCTCGGCGTCGGTGACACGCATGCCCTGGATGAACTCGCCTTTCTTGCCCACCCGCGTCAGCAGGTTCTCGATCTGCGGGCCGCCGCCGTGCACCACCACCGGGTTGAGGCCGACCAGCTTGAGCAGGACCACGTCGCGGGCGAAGCAGTCCTTCAGGTTGGGATCGGTCATGGCGTTGCCGCCATACTTGATCACGATGGTCTTGTCGAAGAAGCGCTTGATGTAGGGCAGGGCCTCGGCAAGGATGGACGCCTTGCGGGCGGGCTGAATATCGATCGTGGAGGCGCTGGATGGTGACATGGCGTGGAGTCGGGCTATCGGTTGGTGGGAATATCGGGAGTCACCCGGATTTTAGCGGATTGACGCCGCTGCCGATGCACTCTCCGGCGCTCCGTGTGGGGGGGCAGCCCCATGCTCTGCCTGCCGTGGCTTGTGCATAGATGGCCGAAACTGCCCCGTTCGGCCGCGTGCGCCATGCCAGGCGCAGAGCCAGGCCAGGATCAGGAAGAGCCATAGGAACCGGGGCTCGTCGATGAGCGTGTTCAGAGTGCCGGAGGCCAGGAACGCGGTGAGACCGGCGAATGCCGCCAGGCCGGCTACCTGCCGAGCTCGCAGGCATCTGACGGCGCCAGCCAGGGACACCGCGAGTATGGCCAAACCGGTGGCCGCGCCGAACCAGCCCAGGTCGAACAGCAGCGCGATCGGCAGGTTGTGGATGTGCCACGGAGGATCGATGTCCGTGGCGAAGAACCACCGATCCATGCCTTGGGCGAAGCTGCCGTTGTGTGTGAGGTGGTCGCGGGTGCCCTGAACCTGCAGGTTGACGTTGTCGATGTCGATGGCCGGGCCACCTGAGGGGGTAACGAGCGCGAGCTTGATCGGTACCCCGAGGGCCAGCCCGTTGCGAGGGGCCGGCAGGGGCGGGAAGGTCGCATACTGGGTCTGCCAGGCGCCCGGTGCATCGGCGCCTGTGACGGTCGCGGCCTCACAGTCCTCGGACGTGAGCAAGGTCTTGCGGCAGACGAGCACCGTCAGGCCCGGCTTGCCGCTGGCGCTGCGCAGATTGATGCTCAGCTCAAGTGGCGTTCTGGCGGGTGGATCGATGATCTGCTCGATATAGATCGATGCACCCGGGCCCAGGCGCAGGAACGGATTGCCGCGACCGGGCTCGAGTGTGAAGGTGGCGGCGCGGGTCTCCGCGTGGCTGCCCCAGAAGTGCGTTTCCGGGAAGCGGCCGAGGCCGACGCCGAAGAGCGATGTCATGATGCCTTCGTCACGCAGGCTCAGCGACGTGCGCCAGTGCGCCATGCGCGTGTCGAGGTCGCGACCCGTGTTGGCCAGGCGTTCGCCGGCATGGCCACCGTCCGCCAGCCAGATGGCGCCCGAAACGATGCCGGCGACGACCAGGCCGATGGGCAGCAGGGCGAGCCGCGAACGCCGGACCCGCAGGCCCGCCAGCACCGCAACGACGAGTGCGCAGGCCAGGGCCGCGTAGCCATTGCGTGAGTAGGTGACGAGGATCGCGTAGGTGGCGAGCGACGCCAGGAAGGCCGCGGGCAGGAAGATGGCCAGACGGCGAGTCACCGCCATCTCGACCAGGACGAACGCGGCTGCGACGGCGAGATAGCACTCGATATAGGCGCCTCCCTTATTCATGACCGAGAACGGGCCGGTCACCCGGTAGGCGGTTGTGAAGTCCAGCAGGCTGACCATGGCGCCGCGCTCCCACACCACCACCGCGACCGTCATGCAGAGCCCGGTAGCCATACCCAGGGTGAACAGGCGCGCCCGATCGGCCTGCTCGCGGACCAGCTGTCGGTAGATGGCGCAGAAAAGCCAGGCCCACAGGGCGCCCTTGGCAATGCGAAGACCATTGAACGGGCTGTAGTAGTGGGACAGGGCATTGAGGTCGAGCGCCCATTGCCCCATGCCGGACCGGAAGGCGCCGACGGCGAGCGCCAAACCGAAAGCGCCAAAGGCCAGCGCCCGGGCGCTACCGCGCGAGGGAGGCAGGCGCGCCCGCGTCCGTGCCAGGGCCAGCACCAGGGTGGCCGCGCACAGCAGGTCGAAGGCGTCGATAAAGAAGCGGCCAGACCAGGGCGCGAGGTCGAGTATCGGCATGGCCGCGGGCAGGATGAACAGCACGGCGGCGGGGCGCAACCAGACGACGGTGGCCGAGGCGACGAGCAGCATGGCGACGAGGCCGGCAAACGCCGGCCACCCGGCGGCATGCCACAGCGTCATGAGGACGATGGCCCAGCCCAGCAACGCGCGCGGCGCAGGGGTTCGCCCCGGTGGCTGCACTGATGACGCATGCGGTTCACGTGGTGTGGCCGGCTCCGGTGCCCTGGGCGCCTGCGTGACGACCGTGCCCGCATCGGGCGCGTGTTCCGCGGCATTGCGCCGGTTGATGCGTGCCCGGGTTTCCAGCCCGGTGAGCAGCTTGACGATGACACCAACGGTGACCGCGGCGATCAGGATGTTGGTCGGATCGGGGTGCGTGTCTGCCATGAAGAGCTTGCCGGACTCGAGCAGGCTGGAAATGGCGACGGCCAGACTGGCTGCGCCTGCCGGCCTGACCATCCGCGCCCAGGCCAGGATTGCGATCGGGGCGTACATGACGGCTACGCTGCCCAGGCTCGTGAGTGCGACGGCCTCGCTGGTGTAGTAGTGATAATAGAAAGGCAGAAAGCGGAGTTGCTCCCAGGCCGTCCAGGCTCGCTCCCAACCGAGCCAGGTGTGGCTCCCCCATCCCGAGCCAAACGCGAGCGGGAACAGGTAGGCTAGCAGCAGCCACTTGAGGTTTCGGCTCAGCCAGTGGCGAAGCGGGGCGATCTGGCCGCGCTGCATCGGGCCGCTGAGCCACGCCCCCAATCCGACACCGATCGCCCGACTGGCGACCGAGGCACCCTGGCTGACGCCGCTGGCGATGAACAATTGCCCGAGTTCTATCGCCAGTCCGATAGCCGCGCCAATCAGGATGCCCCGACGGATCGCTGGCGCGCCGTGGCGCGTGGTCACGGCCAGCCCGATCGGAATGGCCAGCGCGATCTCGACCGACCACAGCATGAGGGCGCGGATGAGCGAACGGACGTCGCCATCCACCGCGAACAGCCAGGCAATATTGCTGGAGTCGAGCTTTGCGCGAAGCTCATTGGCGGAGATCAGGAGGTCGAACGGAAAGAAGCAGTACAGCACATAGGCCAGGACATAGGATTGGAGGCCCAGGCGGACCAGACGGCTGGTGTCCTGTCGCCACGCCTGCCAGAAGCGCGAAAGCCATGGGGCGAACTGTCGCGCGGCAATGGCGCCGACAATACTACCGAGGGCTTCGGCGATCAGGTCGTTCTGCGAAACGGTTCGCGGGGGAAACTGGATCTGGGCGAACTCAACAGCAAATGCGAGCACGCAAGCCAATGCCACAGATAACGGGATGGCGAGGGCGCGCATTGCGCCACCGGCCAGCGCTCGTGCGCCGAGAAAACCGAGCGGCACATACAGCACGCCATTGGCAATCCAGTCGGCGCGCGCTTCAACGCCCAACTGCAGGAACGGCACCTGCTGAAACGTTGCCCAGGCCTGGTCAAGGGGGACAGGCCTGTAGTCGAGCGGCACCAGGCTGCCGTAAACGACAAAGACCGCGTAAATGAGCCAGGCCCATTGCGCGGTCTTCGCAGCATGCCCCGAGTGGCCGGGCATGGTGTCAGGTGAGCGAGCGCTGGGGAATCCGGCCCCGGCTGCGTCGTTGCTTGTTGCGGTTCGCAGAGGCGTCAGGGGCAGCCCTTGCCGGCAACGACGCTCGCGTTGGTAACGTTTGTCGCGCCGCAGAAATGCACCGCGCTACCTTCCTGGCAGACTTCATAATTGTAGGTGCCACCGGAGCCGCCCGAACCATAAGCGTAGGTCACCAGACTGTCGGTTTCGTCAGTGCCCGAAGTGGACCAGACGCCGACCACTTCCCCGTCCGGCGGGTTGTTGCCAACTTCTACCACATTGCTGCCGCTGTGCCACTCCTGCCACTGATCACTGCCCACCGCGGCGCAAACCGTATTGCCGCCGAGCAAGGTGTTGATCGCCGATGCGGCGAGGCGGGTGCCGCCGCCGCAGGAGCATGTGGGTACGGTGACCTGGGCGATTGCCGTGGCAAACGGGGCAAGAGAGAGAAGCGTAGCCACCAGACTGGTGCGGATCATGCCGACTCCTGATGTGAATGGATTTCGATGCTGCATGAAGGGATCGCGAAAACGGATCGCCAGTGGAGAAACGGGCGCGCGATGTCCGTCCCACAGAAGCAAGCGCCGGGCCAAATCATAAAGTGATTGTGCGTCAATCGGTTAACGGCGTCGCCCGTGGGTGTCGACACCGCGGTGTAAGTTTTCCCGACGCTTGACGTGTCGGCGGTGTCAATTACGGGGCCGCCTGTGGTGTGGTTCCGCATGGTAGCGCGCCGGCTACCGGGGAAAGCGTGGGTGGCAGGGCGGATGAGCCCCTGGGCCAGGCAAATGCTCGACGCGGCAAGAGGTCTGTGCCTGCCGGCGTCGCGAGGCGGGGATCGGCCCCGGGGGCGCACAGGTTTCCCGAGTTCCAGTCCATGAGCCGATTCGCCGGCAATGGATGGTAGTGGTTGCCGGATTCGACATTGTCCGGATGGTGCTCGGCGAGCCCGACGCCAACCAGCAGGTTGTTGTGCACGGCCACCGTTGGGGCGGTGCCGAGCCGGTTCCGCCAGATCTGCCAGAAGGTCCCCGGCATGAAACCCTCGCTCACCAGTGTGTTGAAGGCCATCCGAAGGCGATGCGTGCGTCCCTGGCCGCCTTCGGCACCAAAGGACACCAGTGTCCGGTTCTCGCTGGATGCGCTCTGCCCGATGAGGTTGCCGATCAGCGTGACATCGCCCCCATTCGGAAAATCCAGCTCGTACGAGGCGCTGCCATCGGGTGGGTCAGCAATCAGGTTGTAGCGCAGATCGCTCACGCGGGCCCTGGACTTCACCAGGTGACCCCAGTGACCGCCGGCGATGCGCGTCCCCTGCATCTCGAACCGGGCGATCCGGCCAACATAGATGAGGTGCGGCAGGGGGGATTCCTGTTTCGGGGCATCGATGAACTGGCTATCGCGGATCGATAGTTCCGAGCGGCCGTCGTTGCTGGTCAGGATTCCCATCTGATTGTCGCGGAAGACACACGCCGAGACCGTGAGGTGTCCGTGCTCGAAGCGGATGCCGGCGCCATTGCCCGCGGGCACGCGTGCATTCCTGAATTCGATGTTCTCGATGGTGAAGTGGCCGTCGCGAAAGACCCAGATGGCCTTGTCTTCGGCGCTCATGCCCGCCGCGTCGAGGACCGGCCCCGCGCCAAGTCCGCGAATGGTGAGCGATTTCTGTAGCCAAACGGCGACGTCGCCGGCGTACGTCCCCGCGGCAATTTCGACGATGTCACCGTCCTGGGCGAGACGTGCGGCCCGCGCAATAGAGGTGATCTGTTGGCCTGGTCCGACGCTCAGCGTTGCCGAACGGGCCGGGCAATGTACCAGCGCAAACAGGATCGCTCCCGATGCCAAGATCGCTCGCCGGCGGCAGTGCGATAGAGCCTTTTTGTTTGTCCTTTGGCGCCAGAACGCAAAACGCCCCCTTGTCGTCAGGGGGCGTTGTGTTGGCGAGAGGCCGATCACGGCCGCCGCATCGCATCGAAGAACTCGGCGTTGCTCTTCGTCGCCTTGATCTTGTCGAGCAGGAATTCCATCGCCTCGAGGTCGTCCATGCCGTAGAGCAGCTTGCGCAGCACCCATACCTTCTGAAGGATGTCGGGCTTGAGCAGGAGCTCCTCGCGGCGGGTGCCGGAGCGGTTGACGTTGATGGCGGGGTAGACGCGCTTTTCGGCCATGCGGCGGTCGAGGTGGATCTCGGAGTTGCCGGTGCCCTTGAATTCTTCGTAGATGACGTCGTCCATG
>JAGRGD010000267.1 GCA_020445665.1 Rhodocyclaceae bacterium | reverse complement strand
GATGCCGTGCTCCCGGCACAGCTCCGGCACCGGCTTGCCAGCCTCGGCCTGCTTCAGGATCGCGATGATCTGGCTGTCTGAAAAACGGGACTTCTTCACGTAGAACTTCCTCCTGCTGCCTGTGGAAGATTCTACTTCTGAGAGGCGCTGATTTCAGGGGGGATTACCATGCGAAGGGCGTGCGATTGACGCACTTGCCAAGGCAGAAGTGCAACCACATTCGTTCTTGTCTTGAAGTTGTGCGCACCATGACACGACGGCCGATCGAGAGTGAAGGGACAGAAGTTGCCTGATATTTGGCGACGTGTCGCTACCCCCGGCCAATACAGAATTCAGATCATTCACACATAACAGATCGAGAGGATGTCATGCATTTTGCAAGTTTGATCAAGAGCACGCTGATAGTGTGCGTTATTGGACTATCCGCCTGCGGTGGTGGCGGCGGAGACGATGGCGGTGGAACTGGAGCCCCTGCGAAGCTACGAAGCATTCAGGTCAAGGCCAGCAGGACATCGCTTGAAGCTGGCGCATCGGTGGAGTTGCAAGCGATTGGCACGTTCTCAGACGGAACAGCCGTTGACCTGAACGATTCAGCGGCGAGAGGCGGTCCGCGCTTCCCAGTTAGCATTAGCTGGAAGGTGTCCGACACCAGCATCGCCGAAGTAGGAAGCGGAGAGACACTTCGGACCTCTAAAGTCGGGAGTGTCATTGTTACGGCTACTGATTTCTTCAGCGAGATCAGTGGCTCAGCAAACTTTGCCGTGACCGAGGCCATACCCACGTCCTTGGAGATAAGAGGATTTGACTCGGGAAAATCGACGTACTCTGGCCGGGAGGCAAGACGATTGAGCGCGCGCATAGTCTATTCACGGAGGAATGGGGTCAGGTCTAGCCTTGTAGCAGCCACGGTCTCCCAACTTATCGTCACATCGCGCGTGCAACTTATCTAGACCTGACCCCGTTCTTTTTGGCGGCATCGTCGCCGATGGGAGAATGACTCCAATTGATGCGGTAGACTCGGCCATTGATCCGCCGACTCGAACGAATGTGGGTGCGGCAAACGCTGCTACGTATCCGTTACTGAAAGATCAACTCGCCAGAGAGAACTTAGCGAACATTGCCGCGCAGGATACAAGGCTTGCGGCAGAAGTGCAGGGTGACGCCGGAATCGGAGCTGGCACGGCTATGGAGGCAGATCAATTGGGACGCATATGGGTCGGAGACGGCGCTCGCTTCGTCGAGAACCAGGCGAGCTGTCCGGGCCGCCTGAAGAGCGCTGATGGCCGTCGGATTTATAGACCGCCAAGCTTGAAGCCGAACACCCCCCTTCAATTTAGCCCGACTGGAGTCCAAGCCAATTTTGTTCAACTTGGTCCGGACGGAAGAATTACCAGTAATAGCCATTTGGTGGTACTGCCATGAGCGGAGTCGTTAAGGGTATGTGGTGCGATGTGATCGACACGTCGCTTGAAGAGTATCAGCCGGAGGACACAGAATGCTTTGGGATATGGATTAGCCTGCGGGTAGGCCCGAACGGTGAGGATGGCGCCCACGACTATCAGCTATTGATATGTACCCCCAAGTGGTTAGAAGTGAAACTTAAATATGAATGGGGTGGAGCGCACTGGGGACGTCACATGCTGATTGTTCTCGAGTATGACTTTGCGCTAATCAAAGAAACGATCGCACACTACGTTGAAAGAGCCACAGGCAAGGATTTTTGGGAAGTTGCGCAGAAGGTATCTAGGGTCGCCTTTTGGGAATTCGAAGACTTTCAGTCGTAATGTGTACTGATGCGGCATTCACTTGACAGTCGAAGAAGCTGGGGCCACGCGTTGGGGAGTCTCTGATCAACGCCGCGTAGAGCGAAGCCATGCGTTCAGAAAATGGTGTGTGCTGGTGGATTCACATTCGAAGCGCACCACGCTTGGCTTCCTGAAAGACTTCGTGCGGCGATCGGTAGCCGAGGCATTTGCGGGGTCGATGATTGATCTTTCTGACTACGGCCGCAATCTCCTTGTCGCTGATCTTGCTGAAGCCCGATCCTCTACTTTTCAGTTGGCAAGGGCCGGCCGCGGAGAAGGATGTTGAATCCGGCCAAGGCATCGGCGAGAGTGGCAAATCGCTGAATGCCGGTTTCGAAGAACCAGTGACCCAAATTTGGAAGTGGCCGAGGCTCTTTGATGGGCCCGCATTTTGCCAATCTGATGGATTCACGCAGTGGCTCCCATTCTGATAGCGCCTGAACATCGCTCGATTTGTTCCGGTTGTTCTGAAGTTCATGCTCAACCATTTCCGCCCACACTTCTAACAAGTTTTCGTCCATTCCGGCCTAGTTCCTTGGATCAATCTTGCTAAGTTCGCGTTCGGGTTTGTCCATAGGTGGGATGCTCGCACAGCATTGGTCAGCTCTGACTCGGCGCTCGATTTCGGGCGCGCATAACCGCAAACCAGCTCCCACCGTAGCCAGTCGATAGGCGCTCGAATGTCGCCCCCGTCCGCTGAGCATCCCGAGCGAACGGTGAATCTCGGGACGCGCGCCACATCGTAGCGGGCACTGGCTCCGCCTAAGCCCCTGAGACACACAAATTGGGTCTTGTAGTTTGCATTTGTCATTCGTCGTAACGCAGAATGCTCCTGTCATTGTCTGTCGGCGCCAGGCATCCGCGATAGCCCGCGACCGACCTCCCGATACCGATCTGAACTCGAAACCGTGAAGCGCCGCATCGATCATCCAGCGCCGGGCAATGGGCGCTTAGTTCTGCCAACGGGTGCTGGCCTCCGGCAGGCATTGCTGCTGGTATCTCGGGCCATCCAAAGCCGGCGCGAGACGCGTAGCGGTTGGCGGGTCGCACCGCCTCAGGCGGTTCCGGGCGTTCCTCAGGCGGGCAGCCGGACCTGGAATACCGGAGCGACCAAGCTTCGGTCCGGATCGCGTCGCGGGGAGGATCGGGGCGGCCGGCTTCCACGCTGTGGGCCCGCAACGCCTTCGCGTCTTTCGCGGGATACGTTCGTCCCCTATGCCCGATTCGCTCGAGCGCTCAACAGCTTCGACGCCGGGCCCTTGCTTTAAACACTTTCACCAGAGGAGTTGGCTATGAACATCCAATCAATCCTGCGGCGGCTCGCACTCCCGCTCATGGCATCGTTGCTCGCAGTGGGTTGTGCTTCGGTTCCCATGGAATCTGCGGACAAGGACGCCCGCCTCAAGTTATTCGAGCCACCGCAGGCATCCGAAGCCGGGCTCTACATCTTCAGGGATTCCTCTCGTGGCGCCTCATTGAAAAAGACGATCTATGTCAATGGAAGCATCATTGGCGAGTCTGCGCCGAACACCTATTTCTATCAGACCGTGCCACCCGGGAAGAACACCATCTCGACCGAGTCGGAGTTCGGCGAGAACGACCTCGAGATCACAACGGAGGGCGGGAAGAACTACTTCGTGCGCCAGTACATCCGCTTCGGCGTATTTGTCGGGGGCGCGAACCTCGAATTGACGACAGAAGAGGAAGGCAGGGAGGGGGTACTGGAATGCGAGCTCGCACAGATCCGGACCGTCCTCGACTGATCCTCGCGAGCTGCGTTCTAGGCTCGGCTTGACGCGCCGGCCCGGAGCCTGGTCCAGGGTGCGGGCCGGTCCAGGCTGGCGACCCATTGCGCAACGACTGCGCGATTCTCGCAGGGCGCCAGACGATCCGCCGGCATGCTGGCTTTCAATACCGGCACCAATCGTCTCCCCCCGCAATCCCTATCCCGCTGTTCTATAGTCCCCATAGCGGCGGCCCGTTCGTTGCAGGGCGCGGGAAGGGGTTTCCCGCGGCGGCGCACGCCGCGTGAGGAGACAACCATGGCAGCCACCCGCCGTCGGGCCGAGCCCGAACCCTCCGCGCTGCGCTACTGCGCGCAGCCCCCACGCGTTCAGCGCGTATTCGACCCTTCTGTCAGCCCCGGTCGGGTGCGTGCGATCGTCAATGGGGAGAAGAAGTGGGTCAATGGCACCCAGCTCACCTACCACCTGTTCGGACCGGGCGCACGGCGCGTCACCAGCCGCTGGCGAGGGCGGGAGGACGATCTGGCGGCGGTGCGCAAGGCCTTCGACGTCTGGGCGGCGGTGGGGCTGGGGATCAGCTTCCGGGAGGTGGATCGGCCGGAGGACGCGATGGTGCGGATCGGCTTCGACCAGAACGACGGCTCCTGGTCCTACGTGGGGCGCGACGTGCTGCGCGAGCGGGACCCGCTTTCCCGCACGATGAACTTCGGCTGGCCGCTGACCACGGCCTATGGGGCCGACACGGCGCTGCACGAGATCGGCCATACGCTCGGCCTGGAGCACGAGCACCAGAACCCGTTTGCCGGCATCACCTGGAACGAGCCGGCGGTACGGTCGTATTTCCGGGCGCCGCCGAACAGCTGGGACGATGCGACGATCGACTGGAACATCCTGCGCAAGATCGATCCGTCCGAGGTCAAGGGCACCAACTGGGATCCGGACTCGGTCATGGAATACCACTTCGGGCCGGGTCTGATCGATGCACCGGCGCGATACCGCAACGGACTGGTGCCGAAGGGTGGCCTGTCGAAGCCGGACCGGGACTGGGTGGCCACCTCCTACCCGGCGCCGAAGCCGAAGGAGAAGCCGGTCTATCTGAAACCCGGTCAGTCCGTGCTGCTGGCGCTCGCCGCCGGGCAGACGCGCACGCTGGCCTTCCGGCCGAACCGCACGCGGACCTACCGGATCGGCACTTTCGGCACGGCAGATACCCTGCTGGTCTTGTTCGAAGCCGGTGAGGCCGGCAACATCCAGATCGCCGGAGACGACGACAGCGGCGTGGACCGCAATGCCCTCGTCCGGATGCGCCTGGTGGCGGGCCGCGAGTATCGGGTGGGGGTGCGCCTTTACTACAGCGAGCTGGCCGACGAGACGGCGCTGATGGTGTGGTAGCGGGCGAGGCGCGGAGGCGCCCCGCCCTGCCCGGCCGGACACACGTCCGGCCGGCGGCTCGGTGGCGGCTCAGAAGTAGTAGCCGAAGTTCACGTTGAAGCGCTTCTGCCACTCGTCGTCGGCGTTGGCGCCGAGCCGGTCACCGAAGGCGGCCTCGCCGCCGACGAACTCGTTGCCGTTGGAGAAGACGAGGTCGGTGTAGATGTACCAGCCGCCGTTGGCCCAGGCGGCGCCGAAGGTCAGCAGGTCGCTGTCGTTGAAGCCGTCCTCGTCCTTCATGATGCGGCTGTACTCGGCGTACGGCACGATGTAGTCGAGCCAGCCGACGCCCGGCGTATTGACCGTATAGCTGAGGGACACGGCCGGAATCCATGCCTTGGCGGCGATGGTGTTGGGGAAGTCGAAGGCGCCGACCTGCACCAGGGTGTCGGTGCCGAGGGGCTGGGCCGCGTCCACGTCGTACTCGTAGCGGGTCAGCTGGGTGGCGAGGGTAAAGCCGGCCCACTTGTTCACCATGTGGGCGGAGGCGGCCCAGTGGCTGCCGTCGTCGGCGCTGCCCTGGCTCTCGAGGCGGCCGTACTCGAAGGAGGCGCCCACGTCGGTCTTCACGCCATCGCCGGGCAGGCTGTAGATGGCGCGCAGGTTGATCTGGGGCCCCTCGTCGTAGCCGCTGCCGGTCTCGTCCACCACGTCATAGGAGTAGCGGGCGCTGTCCTTGCTCCGTCCGGCGCCGGTACCCTCGTCGCTGAAATAGACGGCCGCATCGAAGGTCAGGTTGCCCATGCTGCGGGTGTATTTGGCGCCCAGGTCCATATCGTCGGCGAGGCCCACGTAGTAGTGCTGGTCGAAGAACCAGCTCTGCGAAACGCCATAGGCGCCCGGCCCGAAGGGGACCCGGTTGACACCCACCTGGATCTGGCTGGCCTCGTCCAGCTGGTAGCCGACCCAGCCGGTGTGGAGGAAATGGGAGCCGTTGTAGAAGCGGTACTCGAGCTTGCCCAGCAGCGGGCCATTGTTGTAATCGAGATTGATGCGGAAGGTATCGAGGGTGAAGTTGCCCCCATCACCCTGGGCCCGCGAGGGGCCACCGGTGTCGTCACCGTAGTCGCCCACGGCGTAGTTCACCCGCGAGGCGCCACCCACCTTGAGGGTGCCCCCGCCGATGTCGAAGGCGATGTCCCTGGACGGCGTGGCGGGCGCCGACTCCGATTTCGCCGCCTCGAGGGCGGCACGCGCCTCGGCAAGTTCGCGCTCCAGGTCGGCGACCCTGGCCTTGAGCGCGTCGGCAGAATGGCCGTCCGCCAGGGCGGGCAATGGTGCGCCGAGGACGGCGGCAAGACACAACGCGGGCGCAATGCGATGTGGCGTGACAGTGTCGGGCATGGTTGGTTTTCCCCTCTTTCGGTGATGTGGTGGATGGTGCGTGGACAGCCGCGCGGCAGGTGCCGACGTGGGCTGGGGTGAGGTGATGCAGACGAACGCCCCCCGGAGACAGGGCGTCGACAGGCTGGGCGAGGCACGCTGGCGCGCGCCGGTGGATCAGGGAGGGAGCGATCCGCTACGCGGATGTTTATGGGCGGGCGGACGGCTCACGGGGGGGACGGAGGGCGCCGGATCGCGCGGATTTGAGACTGCCTGAGGTGGTGCGGGCATGCCCCAAGCCTATCATGCGAGCCGCAGGCTGCAAGCGCCGCCGGGTCGGGCGCCGCTCGCTCCTACCCCTGAAATCCACCCGCGCTGGCCGGCCTGGGCTACGCTGGCGCCGGTCACCTCCCCTGCGCGAGGCTTCGTCATGCCCCTGGATCTGGATTTCGTACGGACCCGCTTTCCGGCTTTCGCAGAGCCGAGTCTGTCCGGCACGGCCTTCTTCGAGAACGCCGGCGGCTCCTACGCCTGCGGGCCTGTCGTCGATCGGCTCGCCACCTATTACCGGCGGCTCAAGGTCCAGCCCTACGGCAGCTATCCCGCATCGCAGGAGGCGGGCGCCTGGATGGATGCCGCCTACCGGCAGCTCGCGCCCTACCTCGGCGTGCCGGAAGACTGGCTGCATTTCGGGCCGTCCACATCCCAGAACACCTACGTGCTGGCCCAGGCCTGCCGCCGCTGGCTGGCCCCGGGCGACGAGGTGGTCGTCACCAACCAGGACCACGAGGCCAACAGCGGCGTCTGGCGCTGCCTCGCCGGCGACGGCATCGTCATTCGCGAGTGGTGCGTCGAGCCGGACAGCGGCCACCTCGACCCGGCACGGCTGACCGCGTTGCTGGGCGCCCGGACCCGGCTGGTGTGCTTCCCCCACTGCTCGAACATCGTCGCCGAGATCAACCCGGTGGCCGAGATCGCGGACATGGCACACCGGCACGGCGCCCGCTGCGTGGTGGACGGGGTCTCCTTCGCCGGTCACGGCTTGCCCGACGTGGCGGCGCTGGGGGCCGACGCCTACCTCTTCTCGCTCTACAAGACCTTCGGACCCCACCAGGGCCTGATGGCGATCCGGCCGGACTTTCTCGAGCGGCTCGGCAACGAGGGGCACTTCTTCAATGCCGAACAGACCCGCAAGCGAATGAACCCGGCCGGCCCCGACCATGCCCAGGTGGCCGCCGCCGCGGGCATCGCCGAGTACTTCGATGCCCTCGACGCCCACCATTACCCGAACGCCCCGGCGACGGATCGCCCCGCCCGGGTGCGCGGCCTGCTGCACGCGGCGGAGGAGCCGCTGCTGGCCCGCCTCCTGGACGGTCTGGGCCGCCTGCCGGGCCTGCGCGTACTCGGCCCGACCCAGGCCCGGGGGCGCGCGGCCACCGTCTCGGTGCTCCCGCGCGACACGCCGCCCCAGGTCCTCGCCGCCGGGCTCGCCGAGCAGGGCCTGATGGTCGGCGCCGGCCACTTCTACGCCGTGCGCCTGCTCGAGGCCATGGGCGTCGCGCCCGCCCCCGGCGTGCTGCGTCTGTCGATGGTGCATTACAACGGCGCGGACGACGTCGAGCGCCTGCTGGCGGCCCTCGACGCCGCGTGCTAAGGCGCCGGCATCAGGCCGGGCCCGTGGCGATCAGCCCGGGCGCGGCCGGCGAGATATTGTTGACGGCACCCGCCGGTCGCTCGCCGGAAAGGGCCTGCAGGATGTTGTCGGCTGCCTCCATGGCAATCTCGAGGCGCACCCTGTCCACCGCCGAGCCCAGGTGGGGCGTGAGCAGCGTCCGGTCGCCCGCGTCGAGCAGCGCGGGGTGAACGCGGCGTGGGCGGTCACCACGGGCCCAGTCTTCCATTTCGAAGACATCCGCCGCGTAGCCGGCCAGCCGCCCGGACGCCAGGGCCTCGGCCACGGCGCCCTCGTCCACAACCGCGCCGCGACAGGCGTTGACGAGCAGGGCGCCGGGTTTCATTCGCGCCAGCGCAGCACGGTCGATCAGATGGACCGTGTCGTCGGACAGCGGCACGAGGGGAATGACGTAGTCCGCCGTTTCCAGCAACGTCTCCAGGGCGACCGGGTGCACCCCGATCGCCTCCCAGGCCGTCACATCCCCGACATCGGCGTCGTGGGCGACCACCTCGCAGTCAAAGCCCTGAAGTCGGCGCGCAACCGCCATTCCGACCGCGCCGAGCCCGATGATCCCGACCCGCGCGCCCGCCAGCCCGGTCCCGTAGAAGCGCGGCCGCCAGCCGTGGAAGCGGCCGCTGCGCATGTGCTGGTCGCCCTCGCGGATGCGCCGCCCGAGGCCGATCATCAGCCCCACGACCAGTTCGGCGGTCGGCGCGGTGAGCCGGTCCGGCACGATCGTGAACCAGACGCCGCGGCGCGTGCACGCGGGCACGTCGAAGTTGTCGTAGCCCTTGAGCGCACCCGCCACGACGCGCAGCTTGCCGCACGCGGCCAGGAAGGCCTCGTCGATGCGGTCAGGCATGAAGGCCATCATGGCGTCTGCCGTCTCACAGCGGCGCAGGACCGCATCGCGCGGCAGCGTTTCGCGGGTGGGGTTCGCAATGACCCGGCAATGGGCCGCCAGCCGCTCGATGACGGGCGGGTGCACCCAGTGGGTGACCACGACCAGCGGCCGGTCGTCGTTTCGCGTCATGGCATCGGCCCCTATTTGAAGCGGCGTCGCAACGCCGCACTGATCCCATCGACCACGGTAACCATGGCCAGGATGACGAGGAGGATCGCCGAGACCTCCTGATACTGCATGATCCGCAGCGAGCCCATCAGCTCGAATCCGATGCCGCCCGCGCCGACCATCCCCATCACGGTCGAGGCGCGAAAGTTGTACTCCCAGCGGTAGATCGACACGTCGGCCATCTGCGGCAGGACCTGGGGGAGGATGCCGTGAGCGATCACCTGCAGCGGGCGCGCACCGGCGGCACGTGCGGCCTCGACTGGCGCCTCGTCCACGTGCTCGATGGCCTCTGCGAAGAACTTGCCGACCATGCCGATCGAATGCAGCCCGAGGGCCAGCACACCGGGCAGCGCGCCGAAGCCGACCGCGGCGACGAAGACGATGCCCATGATCAGCTCCGGGATCGAGCGCAGGGCGTTGAGCGTGGCCCGCGCGGCCCGGTAGGTCGTCGGGCCCGGGCTGGTGTTGCGGGCCGCGAGCAGGCCCAGCGGCAGCGACAGGCTGACCGCGAGGGCAGTGCCCGCGACGCTCATGGCCAGCGTGTCGAGGAGCGGCACGACCCACGACCGGCCATCGGAGAAATCGGGCGGCAGCATCTCGCCGACCAGCCCGAACAGGCTCGGCACGCCCTCGGCCAGGCGCGCGCCGTCGAGCAGGCCCACATAGGCCGCGCAACCCACGATCAGGGCCAGCACGGCGCCCAACTGGGCGCCGCCCCTGCGAAAGCGCCTCCGCTCGCTGGCAATCAGGGCGTCGAAGCCGTCGGACATGTCGTCAGAACTTCGCGAAGTCCAGCTTCAGCAGGCTGCCAAGGTCGCGCACGACGTCGTAGTCCGCATCAGCGATCGGCGCGAAGCGGTCGGCCTTGAACGGCTTCAGGACCGTCTTGTCGTCGAGATCGTAGAACGCCCGGCGGATGCGCTCCTTGAGAGCCGGCGCGAGACTGGAGCGCATCGTCCAGGGGTACTGGGGGTAGGGCTTGGAGACCGCGAGCACGCGGACCTTGTCTTCGCTGATCATGCCGCGGGCCAGGAGCGATTCGAAGATGGGCTTCGACAGGCCGCCCGCCTTGGCGGTGCCGTTCTGGACGGCGATCGCCACCGCGTCGTGGGAGCCGACGAAGTGCTCGCGGTAGTCGTTGCCGGCGGCGAGCCCCTGCTCGGCCATCATCGCCTTGGGGATCAGGTGGCTGGAGGTCGAGGCCACATCGCCGAAGGCCACATCGGTGCCGCGGATCGCGGCGTAGTCGCCGACCCCGGCCGCGACGTTGCCGATCACCACCGCGTTGTAGGTCGCGCTGCCGCGCTTGACCATCGCGGCAAAGGCCTCGATCTCGCTCTTCTGCTTGGCGAGGACATAGGACAGCGGGCCGAAGTAGCCCAGGTCGAGCCGGCCATGGCGCATGGCCTCGATCATCGACGAATAGTCCGTCGTCACGACCAACTCGATCTTCTTGCCGAGCGAACGCTCGAGGTAGGCCTTGAGGCCGGCATTGTTCTTGATGACGGTGCTCGCGTTCTCGTCCGGCAACAGGGCGACCTTGAGCGCCTCGGGATCGGGATCGGGCGCGGCGTGCGATGCGGAGAGGAGACCCAGTCCGAGGGTCAGGGCGGCGAGGAAGCGCTTCATGCGGAGTTCTCCATGGGCGTGGAACAGGTCGGGCCGGACAGCGGCCCGGCAGGTGAGCGGCGGGTCACTGCCGCCGGCGTGAGTGTGGAGGCGGCGTAGGCGGCGGCCTGTTCCGCCTCGCCGAAAGCATCCGCCGGGCCGTCGAAGACCACCTTGCCCTCGGCAAGGGCGACGATCCGGTCGGCGAACGCGCGGGCGAGGTCGAGCTGGTGCAGGCTGACGACCGCCGGAATGCCGTCCTGGCGACAGACGTCACGCAGCAGGGTGAGCACGCGGCGCGCGGTGGCGGGATCGAGGCTCGCCACCGGCTCGTCCGCAAGCATGATCTGCGGCTGCTGGGCGAGCGCGCGGGCAATTCCGACGCGCTGCTGCTGCCCGCCCGACAGGCGATCCACCCGCTCGAGCGCTTTGTCGAGCAAGCCCACGCGCTCGAGGCAGCCCAGGGCAATGCGCTGATCCCGGGCCGGCAACGGCCATAAGGAGCGCCAGCTGCCGTGGTAGCCGAGCCGCCCGGTCAGCACGTTCCTGAGCGCGCTTAGCCGGCCGATCAACTGGTGCTGCTGAAAGACCACGCCGGTCTGGCGGCGGTGGTGCAGGAGGGCCCGCGGACCAATGATCGGACCGATGCCGCTGACGTGAACAGTGCCCTCGCTGGGCGAATTGAGCAGGTTGATGCAGCGGATCAGCGTCGACTTGCCGGCGCCGGAAGCGCCGAGGAGGGCAGTGAACTGGCCGCCATGAAAGTCGACCGTGGTCGGATGCAGCGCGACACTGCCGCCCGGATAGCGCATCGATACGCCGTCCAGACGGATCACGGGCGCCGCGGCGTCGCCGACGGTGGGATGGGCATCTCGTTTCACCCGGCCCAGCATGGCGCGCACGCATGACCCGCCCATTGCACGCAATTGACGGTCCGATGACACCCCCCGGCCAGCGCTTGGGCGCACCACGCACGCCTCGCGGCATCCGTCATCCCACCGGCATCGACACCGGCGTGACGCAGTTCTCGAACCGATCCGGCTGTGGCCGCGACTCAGGGACCAGATGGGCAGCAAACAGCCCCTCTGGAAACCACACCCCTCAGGAGAGTCATCATGAAAGCCATCATCGCCATCGCCGCCGCCACCCTCGCCACCTCGGCCTTCGCCG
>JAGRGD010000266.1 GCA_020445665.1 Rhodocyclaceae bacterium | reverse complement strand
CTGTGAGCCCGCGCCACTTCGTTGCGCTCGTCGCCAAGGGCGAAGCTGGGAATTCGCGGAGCATTGCTCCGCGCCAGCGAAGCCGGCGGGCTGTGCAAAGCCCGCAGTGGACCGCCACCCTTGCCTTGCTCCCGCGCCTTGTGGCACAGGCTCAAAGTCTCAACGCGATCCGCCATACAAACGTCCACAGACCCCTAGGGCCTCAGCCGCCGGGTCGCTCACGCTCGGCGCCCGGCACCGCCGCCGACCAGCCAATCGGCGAGCCGGAGCCGGTCGCCCGCGTCGGTGACCGGGCGGGCGGCCGCCAGCGCCTCAAGGCCCTGGCGGGACAGTCCGGCCCGGACCAGCGCGCGACGCGCCTCGGCGCCGATGGGATAACCCAGATCGAGCCAGATCGAATCGGCCGCGCCGTCACGGGCCTTCTGGACAGGACCCGCGTGCCCCATCAGCACCGACCCGGTGCTGGGCAGCGGTACCGGCGGCGCCGGCGGGGGCTGGCTCGGCGGATGCTGCGGCGTGGCGCCCGGCGGCTCGGCCACCAGGCGCGCGAGAATGTTGCGGTCGGCCGGATCCTCGAGCGGTGCCGCGGCACTCAGGGCGGAGGCGCCGGGGATCGACAGACCGGCTCGCTGGAGGAGGAACTGCAGGCGCGTTGGCGCGTTTCCCAGGGGCATCGCTCATGTCCGGGTCATAAAGGCAACGGGCCGGCAGCGTTCCCTCGTCCAGCCCTCCTCGCAAGCTAGGCGACATGACCGCCCAGCGCAAGTCTGGATCGGCGGTCCTGCCGGGCCGCCGATCCACCGCCCGCCGCTCAGAAGCGATACTGCCCCAAGAGGCCGACCAGCCAGGCGTCCCAGCCGTCCACCTCGGACCCCAGCAGCATCTTGGCCCGGTCGGCATACTGGATGCCATCGTAGTGGAAGTCGTCCACCTGGCCGGCTTCATAGACCGCGAAGAGGCGCCAGGACAGGTTGGCGTCGATCTGCCCACGCAGATTGGCCTGCAGCACCTGCTGCTGGTAGCGGATGTCGTCGAAGCTGCCGCTGACGCTCGCGCCGGGCATGCTCGCCGGCAGCGCCGCCGCCGAGGCCGCCGCATAGCTCAGGCGGGTCCTGGTCAGGCCCCACGCATAGCTCAGGCCGAAGCGCAGCGCGTCGGAGAGCTGGGTCTCGAAGCCGGTCGAGACGAAGTGGCTGCGCTCGTCCTCGGTCGCGCCCCAGGCGTTGCCGAGGGGGTAGTAGTCGCCGCCGGGGCTGCCATCGTGGGAGCCGATGTCGGTGGAGTCGATGGTGTTCATCGCCGAATCGATCTGCTGGAAGTGGTAGCCCACGTGCCAGCTGCTCGCTCCGCCGAGGGCATGGGAATACTCCGCCCCGAGGTTGGTGGTGGTATCCCCCGCCAGGCCGTAGTCCGCGTCGTACTCGTTGTCGGTGTAGTCGGCGGTGAGCATCAGGTCGGCACGGGGGCCGAGGGCGACGTTGAACTTGACCGCCAGGGTGCGCTGATCGCGTTCCGACAGGTCCGACTTGCGCAGGGCGTCGAGCGTGTGCGGCTCCAGCACGGTGTCGATGAAGGCCTGGGCAGCGGCGGCAGCCGCCGGATCGGTGGCTGGGTCTTCGATGAAGTCGTGCAGCAGGTGCTCGGTCCAGAACGCCTCGTAGGGGTTGGCGTCGTAGTCGCCGGCGTAGCTGCGCTGCGCCACGCCCGCCTCGAGGCGCAGCGTGCCCCAGCTGGCGTCCCGATGGACGAGGTTCAGTCGAAGCTTGTTCTCGTCGGTTTCGTGCACTTCCCGGTAGTTGCGCTCGATGGTCTCCCGCTCCACATCCAGGCCGAGGCGCGTGCGCGGGGTCAGGCGGTAGCCGACGGCTGCGGAGAGGCTCGTCTTTTCCGTGTCCCAGGGCACCGAGCGGTAGTGGAAGTTGGTGAACTGGCCGATCGACGGGTCGAACAGGCGGATGAAGCCGGGCGACTGGAAGGCCTCTGCCAGGGCGCCGTCGAGCAGCAGGAAGGCGCACTGACCGGTCTGCGGATTGCAGGTGTCGAAGGGCTCGGTCCTGTTGTCCTCGTCGTAGTGGCGGAAACCCAGCTTGAGGTCGACCCGGTCGGTGGGGCGGAAGGCGAGCTTGAGCTGCTCCAGGCCGGTGTCGATGCGCGCCTCGGCGCTGCGGCGGGACAGGGCGGCGGTGGTGTTCCAGTCGTCGAAGTCGATCAGGCCGCCGAACAACACCCCGGTATTCGTCGTGTAGGGCAGCAGGGCATCGTCCTGCTCCATCCGTCCGCGGGACACGGTCAGCGTCGCGATGCCCTGCCACCACGGCAGTTCGGCATTGCCCTCGACGCGCACCTGGTTGAAGTCGTTGTCGGGCGCGAGATCGGTCTGGCCGGTGGCGGGCGAATAGGTGCCACCGAACACCCCCGCGGTGATCCACGGGTTCTCGTAGGTCAGGCTGTCGATGTCGTTGCGGAAGAACGAGCCGGTGTAGCTCGCGCTCAGGTTGTAGCCGTCGCCCCGGTAGTGGAGGCCCGCGGTGATGTCGTTCGACGCATAGTCGATCGGCTGCACCACCTCGTTCACGGCGCCGATGTTGCCGAAGCCTTCGAGGAAGTCGAAGTTGAAGCTGCCGCCATAGGCCTTGATGCCATCGCGACGCTCAAAGCGGTAGTCGATGAAGGTCGTCAGCCCGTCGATGATCTCGACGTTCAGCCCGAGGCCCAGTCGCTCGCGGTCGACCCGCAGCGTGAGATCGTCTTGCGAGGCGATATAGGCATTGAGTGGCTCGGCGCCCTCCCCCCGCACCGAATTGGCGGGGAAGGCGGCCGGGAGGGTCAGGCTGCCGCTGCCCACGCCCAGGTAGGGGGTCTTGGCGTTGGTCGCATAGACATGGGGAATGCGGTTGTAGACCAGGCGCGCCCGATAGCTGCCGGCCTTGCCGAACTCGGCCTCCAGGTGCTCGTCGTCGCGACCCAGGTTGCCCGCATTGAGGCGGGCGTAGCGGGCCGAGCCGCGGTCCTGGGCCGACAGGTCGATGACCGTGATGGTCGGGCCGTCGTCCCGGTCGGCGTACTCGACGAAGTAGGCGTTGTCGTCGTCGCCACCGCTGCCGATCACGCCGGCCTCGATGGTGCCGAAGACGATCCAGCCCTCGCCGGTCTCGTCCATGTCGGGCGTCAGGCACGGCTGGCGGTTCTGCAGGCCGGTCGGCGTGCGGCCGTCGTCGCGGTACATCATCAGGCCGCGCGGGTCGGGCGTGCACAGCACCGGCAGGCCGCTGGGGTTCATCTCGTTGCCGAGGTGATTGTCGACGCCGACGGCGCTCGACGCGTGGGCCATGGCGCTGATCAGGGCGAGGCTCAGCGGGCCGAGGGCGGACAGGGGTTTCACGGATTTCATCGATGCATCCTCACGCCGGCGGGATGGTTGGAGCCATGGATCTGGGCATGGCAGTTCTGGCAGCTGCGCCCGGCGATGCGGGCGTCGGAAAACTCGCCGCCCGGTCCGGCTTCGACCGGCAGCAGGTCGCTGATGTGGCGCGAGTGCGCATGGCAGGACTGGCACAGGAAGGGGCGCGCCGTCTTGAGCAGGGACTCGTGGTTCGAGCCGTGGGGCTTGTGGCAGTTGGCGCAGTTCTCGCGCACCGGGGCGTGCTCGAAGACGAAGGGGCCGCGCTTCTCCTGGTGGCAGGTGTAGCAGACCTGATTGACCGAGTCGGCCTTCAGCAGCGGGTCCGTCGCCGAGCCGTGCGGGTTGTGGCAGTCGACGCAGGCGAGCTTGCCTTCCAGCAGGGGCATGTGGGAGCGCTTGGCGAACTCCACCTTCTGGGTCTTGTGGCACGACATGCAGGTCTCATTGACCGAATCGAAGCGCTGCAGGCCCTTGCGGCTGAAGCGCGCCATCGGGTTGTGGCAGTCGCTGCACATCAGGTCGTTGGCGTCGTGGATCGAGTTGGCCCAGTGGGTCCGCTCCCCCTCGTCGTGGCACTGCAGGCACTGGCCATTGACGGCGTCCTTGGGCAGGTCGGAGTCCTGACCGAAATCGACGATGGCGTTGACCGCCACCGGATTCTCGACGTGAGCCGAACCCGGCCCGTGACAGGCCTCGCAGTTGCGAGCCTCAAGGTCGTCGCCCGGGTTTCGCTCGAAGGCCAGGGCGTGCTTGGTATGGGCGTAGTGGGCCTTGATGACCTGGTGACAGGACTTGCACTGGTCGGCGCCGACGTACTCGGCGCGCGACACCGGCCACTCGCCCGCCGCCAGGCGGGTGGGGCCATCGCCCGCCTGCACGCCCACCACGCCGGACAGGCAGGCGAGCGCCAGCAGGACTTTTCGGAACAGGGATGACATGCTGATTTCCTCGTTGGCTCGAATGCGTCGGCCACCCGCCTCGCGGATGCCGACGTGCCGGATGGCCCGGTTCCCCGGCCATCGCGAAAATCAGCTTAATTTCGTTAAGAAATAAGGGAAGCCAAGTTCCCTGAACACACTGTTCGCCAATCAGGACACCGGCAGACGGGCCGGCCGGATGGCGGCGCAGAGCGGCCCGGGCCCGGCGACTCTGCCCGTGCTTCGTCTCCCGCGCCTTGTCCTGGTCGCGCGACCGACGGACCACCAGGGGCAACGATCGTTGCAATATTCGGGACAGTCATTCCAGGCATCGCCTCTTTGTTCCGTCATCCCGCTGCCATATGCTGCGCGCTGACCGGTCCGGCGAGCGCCCGGCGGACCGGCGGACCGGCGGTGGAGGCGGTATTGCCGCGCAACCCGCGGGCGCACCGCAGGCGTTCCATGGACAAGCTGAGCATGATGGTGGCCTTCGTCGCGCTCGTCGAAAAAGGCTCGTACACCCTCGCCGCCGAAAAGATCGGCGGCAGCAAGTCCGTCGTCAGCCAGCGCATCCGGCGCCTCGAGGAGAACCTCGGCGTGCGGCTGGTCAACCGCAACACCCGCAGCGTGTCGATCACCGACAGCGGCCGGATCTTCTACCGTCGCTGCCTCGACATCCTCGACCAGATCGCTGCCGTGGAGCAGGAGCTGACCACCGGTCGCCAGGAGATCTCCGGTGAGCTTCGCATCGCGGCGCCCCAGACCTTCGGGCTCCACTACGTGGTGCCGATCTGCAGCGCCTTCGCCCTCTCCCACGCCGCCGTGCACCTCGACCTGGAGTTGAGCGACAAGCACGTGGATCTGGTGGAGCGCCACTTCGACGTGGGCGTGCGGATCGGCTTTCTCGACGACTCGAACCTGACGGCGCGGACGGTCGGCCACACGCGGGTGCTGCTGGTGGCCGCGCCGGAATATCTCGCCGCCCACGGCACGCCGGCCGTACCGGAGGACCTGTCCGGTCTCGACTGCATCTTCGACACCAACAAGCGCAAGGGGCAATGCTGGGAAACCGATGCGGGCGACGGCCCCTCGCGCATCTCGATCACCCCCCGCATGAGCGTGAACAGCGCCGAAGGCGTACGCGCCGCGGCGCTGCACGGCGTCGGCATCACCCGCTGCTTCGCGTTCCTGGTGCGGGACGACCTGGCGGCCGGCCGCCTGGTCGAGCTGCTGCCCGACATGGCCCGTCAGGATCTGCCGGTCCAGATCGTCTTCCCCCACCGGACCCTGATGCCGGCCAAGACGCGGGCCTTCATCGATCACATCGCCGACGCCCTCGGCACGGCGCTGGCGGCCGACGGCGCCGCGCACCGCGCGGCCGCCTGAGCGCGGGCGGGGCCTACCCCGCGTCCGACCACACGACCCGTCCCTGGGCCGCGTCCTGCACCCGGGACCGGAACGCGACCACCGCATCCGCCGGCAGGGCGAACGAGAACCGTACCTCGGCGGCGTGGGCCACCTCGATGTCCTCGGCGCCGGCCTGCGCCAGTTCCCGCCGCAGCAGGCCCTCGAGGGCATAGGGCACTATGCAGGCGACGGCCCGGCGGGCGACGATGGGCACCCGCTCGGCGCCGGCCAGGGCCTGGGCCACCGCGTCGGTGTAGGCGCGCACGAGGCCGCCCGCGCCGAGCTTCACGCCGCCGTAGTAACGCACCACGGTGGCCAGCACGCCCTCCAGGTCCTGGTGGCGCAGCACCTCGAGCATCGGCCGTCCGGCGGTGCCGCTGGGCTCGCCATCGTCCACCGCGGCCGACTGGCCGCCGGCCATCAGCGCCCAGCACACGTGGGATGCGTCGGGATGGGCGCGCCACAGCGCGGCCACCACCTGCTGGGCTGCAGCCCGGTCGGCCACCGGCTGCACGCAGGCGATGAAGCGGCTCTTCCTGATCAGGAGCTCGCTATGAACGGGCGTGGACAAACTGTGCGGCATGCTGATTTCACGGACAGGGCCCCCGATCATAGGGTCTGTGGGCATTTGCAGGGCGGATCGCCAGGCAAATGCCCACAGACCCCAACCCCTTCCAGGGTGGGGCGGCGCGCCCGGGCAACGGCACGCTCGGCACGGGATCCGGGACGCACGTCGGACCGGGCGCGAGTCCGATGACACCGTAATTCACAATCCGTTCAGCCATGCAGCGCGCATTCCACATGCCTGCCCGCACCCACCCAAACCGGAAATGGTAAGAACATGAGCCATCGATCACTCCTGCGACCGACTCGCCTCGCCCAGAGCACCCTGGCGCTCTCCCTGTCGGCCCTGCTGACCGCCTGCGGCGGCGGCGGAGAGGCGCCACCGCCTCGCGCCGGCGACGAGGTCATTACCGAAAGCAACGACTCGGCTTCGGCGTCTCAGTCGGAAGGGCCGGCGCCCACCGCCGCCACCGAGGACACGGGCACCGCCGAGAGTCCGGTCGGGACCAACGAAACGGGCATCGTGGCGGAGTCTCCGACCCCCTTCGTCCCCGACGACGGAACCGCCCCCTCCGGCGACACGACCGAAGAGGCCGCCGCGCCGATGCCGGCCGAACCGGATCCGTTCGGCAGCGCGCCACCGCCCCCCGAGGAGACTACGCCGCCTCCTCTGGACACCGCGACACCCGCGACGGAAGATGCTGTGACGAAAGAGGAGCCGCCACCGGAATCGCCGCCGGCAGTCGGCGATCCGGCGCCCGCCGAGGAACCGCCCCCGGTCTTCGAGGCCCCTGCCGAGGATCCCCCCGCGGCTGAGGATCCGCCCGTGGCTGAGGCCCCGCCCCCGGCCGAAGAACCGCTCCCGGCCGACGAACCGCCGGCAGCCACGCCTTCGACCGGTCACGCACTCAACTGTGCCGATCACCCCGACGCCCTCGTCTGCCACACCTTCACCGACCAGGCCTCTGTGGACGCAGTGTGGATCGATCCGGGGCTCGACTGCATTCCCGACGCCGTCTTCGACACCACCGAACAGGCCGGCCGGCTGACCATCGGCACCCGCTGCCCCGCCAACTCGGCGGGCGACTTCCGCTTCGACTTCCCGACCCAGACGGGGCAACTGTGGATGCAGTTCCGCTACCGGGCCTCGGCCGGATTCATCGACGAGCCGGCCCTCTACAGCCTGCCCAGCGCGAAGGTCTCCATCCTGTGGAGCGGATCCTCGTCGTGCACGACCCATGAGTTCACCCAGACCAACGGCTACTGGCGCGGCTTTCCCCAGTGGTACGAGGCCTGCGGCGCCCAGGGCGTCGAGGCGACCGAGGGCTCGGACTTCGACTACCAGCCTGGCGGCGACACCGCCTGCTGGCGCCACTCCCTTGCCAACGGCTGGGAGCGGGAGGGTGTGCCCTGCCTCAAGTACCAGGACCGCTGGGCCACCTACACCTACCACCTCGACTATGACGGCAGTGCCCACGGCGGGACCCCGTGGGTCGAGGGCTGGGTGCACTACGACGGGGATGAGCGGGTGCAGGTGCTGAGCCACCGCCTGGTGTACGTCCGCGAGGCCAACCACCTGATGCTCACGCCCTACATGACGGCCAAGAACAGCACCGTCGATCACCCGCAATGGCCGCTGTGGTATCAGGACATTCTCGTCACCACCCGGCCCCTGATCCCGTAATGGCGGCGTTCCCTCAGGCGGCTGCGTTGCGCAGCAGCATGGCCGGCGACAGGGACAGCTGGCGCATCAGGTAGCGGGCGCCGAACGAGAGGGCGCTCACGCTGACCGCCAGCGCCAGCGCCGGGCCGGTCCACCAGGGCGGCGCCACGCCCAGCTCGAGCCGCCACGCGAGCAGCAGGGTCGCCAGCAGCGACCCCGCGAGGCTGGCGAAGGCCGTCGTCGTCAGCGCCAGCAGCAGATACTCCAGATGGAGGCTGCTGCGGATCACCTCCAGCCGGGCGCCGAGGGTATGCAGCAGGTTGGCGAGCCAGACCTGCCGCGCCCGGCTCGCCGCGACGACGCTGGCGAGCACCAGCAGGCTCGCCAGCAGCGTCACCAGCCCCACCGCAGCCAGACCTGCCGTGGCCCGGCCGAGCACCGCGCGGGCCTCGTCGAGCAGCTGGTCGGTACGCACCGTCACCACGCTCGGCATCGCCGCCGCGACCCGGTTCTGGGTCGCCACCGCATCGTCGCCGGCCATGTAGGCCAGCCCTACATGGCGGGTGATGAATGGATCGAGCACGCCGTCGGAGAAGACCGCCTCGAGCCACAGCCGTGACTGCAGGCGACGCTGGCCGTAGATGGCCACCAGCTCGGCCTCGACCGCCTCGCCGAGGATCTCGAAGCGCAGGTGGTCGCCCACCTGCAGGCCGAGCTGATCGGCCTCCCGGTCCTCCATCGCCACCTGCGGCGGCCCCGCGTAGCCCGCCGGCCACCACGCCCCCCGCTTCACCTCGAGCTGGTCGAAGTTGTTCTGCAGGGTGCTCATCTTGTGTTCGTCGCGGGCCTCGATGCGGCGGGCGGCCTCGCCACTGGTGCGCAGGTCCTCGTCGCCCACCGCCACCAGCCGGCCGAGCACGAGGGGCGCCAGGTCGAGCCGCGTGAGGCTCGGCGCGGCACGCACCTGCACCTCGAAGTCGGCCTTCGCGGCCGCCGGGATGTCGTAGAAAACCAGCGTCGGCGCACGCTCGGGCACGGTCTCGTCGATCGCCCGCAGCAGCGCCAGCACGACCAGGGTCGAGGCCACCAGCAGGGTCAGCGCCGAGCCGAGGGAGAGCAGCATCGGCCGCAGCGGCGAATCGCTGCGATACAGCCCGGCCGCCGCCATGCGCCAGGCGAAGCGACCGGCCAGGGCGGGGTGGTCGGCGAGCCGCCGGCCCGCCGCGCGCAGCAGGCGCACCACGCCCTCCAGCGCCGCGAGCACGGCCACCAGGGCGAGCACGAAGGCCACCCCGAAGCGCCAGTCCGGCATCGCCGCCACCATCAGCGCCGCTGCCCCCAGCGCGCAGGCCGCGGTCAGCCACACGGCCCCACGGGGCGTGCGGGTGAGCGCCCCGCCGAGGCCCCGGAACAGCGCCGCGGGGTCGATACTGAGGGCCCGCCCGAGGGCCGGCAGCGCGAACACCAGCGCCACCACCACGCCGAAGCCCCAGGCCGCGGCCATGGGCCACGGCAGTGCCGCCGCGGCGCCCGCCAGGGGCAGGCGCTCCCCCACCACCGTGCCGCCGGCGAGCGCCAGCGCGCCCCCCAGCAGCGCCCCGACGAGGCTCGCCAGCGCTGCCAGCATGACGATCTGGAACAGGTACAGGGCGGCGAGCCGGGCGTCCCGCAGGCCCAGCGCACGCAGCGTGGCGATGGTGCCGAGCTTGCCCTGCAGGTAGGCCTGCACGCTGTTGAAGACACCGAGCCCGCCGATGAACAGCGCCGAGAAGCCGATCAGCAGCACCCCCGAGCCGATCTGGCCGAGGATCCGGTCGAGCCTTGCGTTGCGTTCCGCGAAGGTCCGCAACTCGGCCTCGCTGTCGGGGAAGGCCGACATGAAGTCTTCGCGCCACGCCGTCGGCGGATCGGCGCTGCGCACCCGGTAGCGGTAGGCCGGCCGGCTGCCCGGCTGGATCAACTCGGTGGCGGCCAGCGCGCCGGAGGCCACCAGCAGCGGCGGGCCCCGCCAGTTGGCCCGCAGGCTGCGGTCGGGCTGGCGGGTGACCACGGCGCGCACCTCGAGGCGGGTCGCGCCGACGCCGACAAGGTCACCGGGGCCGAGCCCCAGCCGCTCGGCGAGGACCGGGTCGATGGCCGTCCCCCAGCGGCCATCACGCAGGGCGAGGGCTTCGTCCAGGGCCAGCGCCGGCACGAGCTCGACCGCCCCGTAGAGCGGGTAGGCCGCATCCACGGCCTGCAGCTCGACCAGGGTCGCGTCGCCGTCCGCACCCATCAGCATCGTGCGCATCTCGACCAGCTGCGAGACCGCCCCCCTCGCGCGCATCCAGCCCAGCGCATCGTCGCCCAGCGGCGCCCGGCTGCGCACCTCAAGGTCACCGCCGAACAAGGCGCGGGTGTCGGCCAGCAGGCTGTCGCTGACCTGGCGGTAGAGCCCGCCACTGGCGGCGATCAGGGCCACGCCGAGCACCAGGCAGGCGCAGAACACCCACAGCGAGCGACCGCCACCGCGCAGGTCGCGCCAGGCGAAACCGGCGCCGGCGCCCATCTGCGCGATCAGGCTAGGCCGGCTGCGCATCGGCACTCTGTCCTGCTGGCGCGAGCGCCGCTTCGTGCAGGCGCCCCTCCGACAGGCGCAGCACCCGGTCGCAGCGCCCCGCGAAGCCCATGTCGTGAGTCACCAGCACCAGGGTCGTCCCCGCCGCTTCGTGCAGCTGCAGCAGCAACTCGCCCACCGCCGCGCCGGTCTGGTCGTCCAGGTTGCCGGTCGGCTCGTCGGCCAGCACCACCGCCGGCCCATGCACCAGCGCCCGCGCGATGGCCACCCGCTGCTGCTCGCCGCCCGAGAGCTGGCCGGGGAAGTGCGCCAGGCGCCGCCCCAGTCCGACCCGCTCGAGCTGCTCGCGGGCGCGCTCGCGGGCGTCGCGCCGGCCGGCGATCTCGAGCGGCAGAGCCGCGTTGTCGAGCGCCGACAGGCTGGGCACGAGATGGAAGGACTGGAACACGATGCCCAGCTTGTCGCGCCGCAGATCAGCGAGCTGGTCCCGGTCGAGGGCATCGAGCGGCTGCCCGTCGAGGACCACCAACCCGGCCGTCGGCCGCTCCAGCCCCGCCAGCAGCAGCAATAGCGAGGTCTTGCCGCTGCCCGACGGGCCGGCGATGGCGACCCGCTCGCCGGCCGCGATGGACACATCGACGTCGCGCAGGATGTCGATGCGCGCGTCACCGAGGGGATAGTGCAGGCTGACGTGGTCGAGACGGATCATGCGGGTTTCCGTTGGGGTACCCCATCACGGATCGCGGGCGGCGGGAATGGTTCATGACCCGCGGCTGCGCAGATGCCGGCCGGTGTCGCCCGCGGGCCACAAGGCTGATCCCGATCACGACACCGCAACCTCGGGCTTGGTACGCTGTCGGCATGGCTCCCCTGCACATCCCCCATGCCGCCATCCGGTCCCTGAGGCGCGCGACGCTGCTCACCGCCCTGGCGACCGCGCTCGGTGGTTGCGCCTACCTGGGCACCGTGGTGACCCAGGCGGACCTGGCCCGCAAGCAGACCGAACATCCCGAGCAACGCAACGTGAAGCACATGCTCGACCGGGAGACCTTCTTCGTCTTCGGCACCCTGGACCATGCCCCGGCGCTCAACCCGGAGGCCGTCGCGGTCATCGCGCTGTCGGGCACGAGCGGCGAAACGGTCGATGTGAACCACGTGGCGCAGCCCGATTCCTATTACGGGCTCAACCTGCCGGCCGGCGACTATCGGTTGCTGGTGGTCAGCGACCTCGACCGGGACGGCTTCTATGACCCGACCGAGGTGCTCGGCAGCCGCCCGGTGTCCCTCGACGCCGAGGCCACGCCCGGCCGGGTGCTGAGCGACTACAACATCGACCTGTCCGCACGGGGAAGACCCGTCGACAGCCGTTTCCGCGTGCCGGTGCAGAGCAGCGCGCCGCTGGCGACCTCCCTCTTCTACCCCAAGGGCTCGCTGCGCAGCCTCGACGATCCGATCTTCGCGCCGGACATGGCCTCGCTGGGGGTCTATGCGCCGGCCTCCTTCATGGAGGCCGCGCCGATGATGTTCTACGCGCTGGAGGAGGACGTCCCGTACAAGATCCCGATCGTCTTCGTCCATGGCATCGAGGGCAGCGTGCGGGATTTCGCGACGATCATCGCGCAGCTCGACCGCAGCCGCTACAAGCCCTGGTTCTTCTACTATCCGTCCGGCAACGACCTGGGCCAGCTCGGGGCGATGTTCTACGAGCTGTTCCTGTCCGGCTCCACGATCCAGCTGCAGCAGATGCCGCTCGTGATCGTCGCCCACAGCATGGGCGGCCTGGTGGTGCGCGAGGCCCTCAACCACCTCACCGGCGCGCCCGGCGAGAACCGCATCGCGCATCTGGTCACCATCGCCAGCCCGCTGGGCGGCCACCCCGGCGCGAGCAGCGCGCGTCACGCGCCGATCGCGATTCCGTCGTGGCTCGACCTGGCCCCGGACAGCGACTTCATCGCCGGCCTGCACCGCCAGCCGTTGCCGCCGGAGCTCGACTACCACCTGCTCTTCGCCTATGCCGACGACCGCACCTTCAAGACCGGAGGGACCAGCGACGGCGTGGTGCCGCTGGCGAGCCAGCTCAGCCCACCAGCCCAGCGCGAGGCCACGGCGCAGGTCGGCTTCGATGCCACCCACACCGGCGTGCTGGCCGACGACGCGGCGATTCGAGAGATCCGGCGCATCGCCGACACGGTGCGGCTGCCGGTGCCGGACGCGCACCTCGCGGTCTTGCGGCGGGGCGGCTTCGACGTCGAACTGGGGCCGGACTATTCGCCGATGGAGGCCTACCTGATCCACACCCTCGGCGCCTACCTGGACGCGCTGGCGGCCGGCGAAATCACCCCCATCGACCCCGCCCACGCGCATTTCGTGCGCGCCATCCAGGGCGAGGTGGCGCCGGAGCAGCCCTCCGAGACCGCGTGGATCCGGTTCAGCCGCGACTATCCCGATCGATCCGCACTCGCTCGGGTTCCCCGCTGACGATGGTGCCTGCCCGTGCTTCACGGCAGGCCCGCACCGGTTCAGCGCAATCCGCCGGCCGAGGGGTTCCCGCCCCGCTCATGAGTCGGCTGCGCCACGGCTTGGCCCTGCGCGCCGGCTTCCGCCTCGAATGCCCGCGCGTAGCGCCGTGCCAAGGCGGCGCAGGCCATGAGCTGGATCTGGTGGTACAACAGCGCCGGCAACAGGATCAGGCCGAGGTCGGGGCGCACGCCGAACAGCAATCGCGCGATCGGGATGCCACTGGCAATGCTCTTCTTCGAGCCGCAGAACACGGCCACCACCTCATCCTCGCGGCGAAAACCAACACGCCGCGCAGCGAAGCGCGTCAGCGAGAGCACCAGCGCCAACAGGCCGGCGCATACCAGAAGGGCCTGGAGCACCATCACCCAGCCCTGGCCCGACCAGATGCCGGCGGCCGCCGAGTCGCTGAACGAGCAGAACACGATGAGCACGATCACGCCCCGGTCGAGCCGGTGCGTGAGGCCCTTGTGGCGCACCATCCAGCCTTGCACATGGGGCCGCAGCAACTGGCCGACGATGAAGGGCAGCAGCAGCTGCACGCTGATGCCGAGGATCGCGCGGCCGATCGGCAGCCCCTCGCCCGCCACATGCAGCACCTGGCTGATCAGCAGCGGCGTGAGGACGATGCCGATGAGATTCGACAGCGTGGCATTGAACACCGCGGCCGCCACGTTGCCTCCGGCCATGGCCGTGAAGGCCACCGAGGACGAGATGGTCGAAGGGAGCATGCACAGGAACAACAGGCCCACCATCAGGCCCGGCTCGACGCGCCCTTCGAGCAGCCAGGCCAGCGCCAGCCCCAGGACGGGGAAGAGCGCGAAGGTGCACAGCTGCACGAAAAGATGCAGGCGCCAGTGACGCATGCCGGCCACGAGCTTGTCGGTGGCCAGATTCGCCCCGTGCAGCAGGAACACCAGCGCGACACCCACGTTGGTCACCACGCCGAGGTGCAGGGGGCCGTCCGAACGCCCCACGGCGGGAAACAGCAGGGCCAGCGCCACGGCGGTCAGCATGGTCGCCAGGAATCCGTCGATGGGCAGGCGCCAGCGCGCCGGGGTGTCGGTCATGAATGCAGGTCCAGCCAGGGAGCGATGTCTTCGGCGATGGCGAACTCGTCCACCGCCCGGGCGATGCTACCGGGAATCTGGGCTTCCAGCTGTCGGGCAAGGTCATTGCCTGGACCCAGTTCGATCGCGACATCGACCCCGAGCGCGGCGAGGGTTTCCACGCACCAGTCCCAATGCAGCGCTTCGGCCACCTGGCGCGGCAGGCTCCGCAGCGCGTCGACCGCACGCCGCTGGAGCGTGCCGTCGATGCCGGCGAGCACCGGCACCCGGGGTTCCGTCATCGGGCGCCGGGTCAAGGCCTGACGCAGGCGTTCGACCGCGTCGGCCAGTGCCGGGGTGTGAGAGGGCACCGCCACCGGCAAGCGCTTGAGATCTGCTGCCGCCAGCGCGGCATCGGCAACGAACGCATCCATGGCCCGCGGCGCCCCACCGAGGACCAGCTCGCCGGCCGGGCGATGAATGGCCACGCTCACGCCATGGCGCGCCATCGCCTGGGTCCGCGCCTCACGCAGGGCCGGCAGGGTGCGCCCTCGCCACAGGGCCATACAGCCAGCGCCGAGCGGGCCCGGCGGGACACAGGCATCCATCAGGCGGGCGCGCTCGCGGACCAGAGAGAGGGTGTCGGTGGCGGAAAGCGAGCCGGCCACGTGCCAGGCGACCACCTCGCCCAGCGAGTAGCCGGCGACGACGCTCGGCGCCCGGCCGAGAAAGGGCCCAACCCGTTGCCAGTTGGCCAGTTGCACGAGGGTGATGGCGAACTGGGCGTTGGCGTTGGCGAACAGCGCGCCTTCATCCAGGCTTCGCCACCAGCGCTCGACCGGCTGGCCGAGCACACGCGACGCGATCTCGCACAGATCGGCACACCCGGGCGTGTCGAACACCGGATCGAGCATCTCGCGATGCTGCCCGGCCTGGCCTGAGCAGAGGATGGCCAGCCTCATGTGTCACCGAGGCGGTGGACCAGCCATACCGCTGCTACAAGGTCGGCGCTGCCACCGGGACTCAGGTTCCGCTGCACCATCCACGCGTGCATGTCGACGAGCCGATTCCGCCAGCCCGGCAGGTGGACACCGCCATCCCGCTCGAATGCCTGCGCGGCTGACCGCACGTCTGCCAGACCGGCGACACCGCCGCGCCACAGCAGGTTGGTGTCGTCCAGCCGGGCCATGAGCGCCATCAGGGTGCCGATGAGGGCGGTCTCTTCATCGATGCCGCCGGCCAGCAGTGCCCGGAGCGCCGGCAGGCCGACCCGATACACCGCCGGGAAGCCACCCGCCGCCTCGTCGCGTGCCCCGCCCGCCGAGAATTGCCGCCACACCGCCTGCCCGTGAGAGCCGGGGGCCATCGTGCGCGAGGCCAGAATCGCGGGGCCCCACAGGCGGGCGACGAGATCGCCACAGCGCATCGCGCCGTGGGCCGGATGGGATTGGCGCCACGCCGCGGCTGCCGCCAGCAGGCCGAGGTTGAAGATGGCCCCTCGGTGGGTGTTGGCGCCGCCGGTGGCCGCCAGCATGCGCGTCTCGGCAGCGATGGCGATGGGCTGCAGCTCGGCATAGGTGGCGCCGCGCGCGCCCGCCTGGGCGATCTCGGCAAAATAGCCGCGCAGGGCCGCGATGCTGGCCACGAAGCTGGCGTAGTTCATGTCCCGGTGGCTGCCCGGGTCGACCGGCGTGACCAGGCCGGGCTTGGGCCAGGCGTCGGCCTCGCGCTTGAGTGCCGCACGGCAGGCCGCGTCGAGCGCAGCCGGGCCGACCGGGGCAAGCGGGTCAGGCCGCGAGGGGGTCCGGGGCGCGCTGGTCAGCATCGGTCTGTACGCGATGGACCGCGTCGAGGAACTCGTCCGCCGCCATCAGGCGCACGGCACCATCGGACTTGGCGAGCACCGAACGCCCGGCGTCCACCGCAGCGGCCAGTTCACGCCAGGCGACCGCCCAGCCGCCGACACGCAATTCGCCGTCGATGCGCGGATGCGTGTCGGCGAAGGGGTCCAGTATTCGCAGGGCGTCGATGGCGCGGGCCCGGTCGGCGCAGTCCACCACCACATCGAGATCACTGGCCACGTGCAGGCAGGGCTCGCCGATGATGGACTGATTGACGAGCGAACCGTAGGCCCGCACGACATGTCCGGTCGCCGTCATCGCCGTGCTCAGATCCCGCAAGGTGGCTCGCCAGGAAAGGGGCGCCACCTCGATCAGTTCCGCCAGCGGGGGCGGCGGCTTCCTGGCGACGAGCGTGTCGCGCGGAGCAAGGACCCCGATCCGGCGGCGCGCTCCGATGCCCGGCACGGTGAAGCCCAGGCGCAGGCGGGCGTCGCCCGCCTCGTGCCGGCCCGCGACCAGGGGGCGCTCGAGTCGCAACCACGCCGCCAGCATCGCCCTGTCGTCGGGCGCGACCTCGATGCGCTCGAGCGCGCCGGGGTCGAGCCAGACGAGATCGTGCCGGCGGGGCCGGGTCTCAGGCACCCGCCACCTCGCGGGCGACGATGTCGGCCAGGCCGCGACCGCCACGTTCGGCACCGGTGCGGGCGCGTACGTCCTGCCCGGCCACCTGACGGGCTGCGGCCAGCTCCGCAGTCAGCATGGCGGGCCAGTCGCCGCCGGTGCTCTCCCACAGGGTGCTCACCGCGCCCATGCGCCAGTAGTTGTCGGCCCCCGGGGCAAACACCGGCGAGGCTTTCGCCAGGGTCTGGAGGCGTTCGAGCTCGATCTTGGTCACCCGCGACATGGCGCGCAGGTCCATCACGCGCACCTGGGCGTCGGGCAGGGCCACCACCCGGTCTGCCAGCATGCCGAAGGCGAGGAACCCGCCGGAGACGGCCTCGCCGTGGATCAGGGTGAGGGTGGCGTGGCCGGAGCGGCGGGCCAGATCGACGCAGCGTGCCACGTGGGCGAAGCAGCCATTGAGACCGAGCAGTTCCTCGCGTCGTGACAGGGCCTGGCCCTGGGTGTCGGCGATGAAGACGATGGGGCGCGGGGCCGCACCGGTGTCGGCTTCGACGACACGCAGGATTTCGCCGGCGATGGCCAGGGCGAGGTCGCCATCCACCGCGGCGGCATCCCAGGAGCCGATGACGGCCACCGGCGTGTCGCCGAGCCGGGCGGGGCCCGCGACGAAGTGGCCATCGATGGCGACCTCGTGCCGGCCGGCGCCAAAGAGGGCATCGAACAGGGTCGGGTCGGACATGGTCAAGCCTCCGTGGCGAGCTGGTCGAGCTGCTGGTTGAAGGTGTCGGCCGCGAGCATGGGCACCGCCTCCGGCCGGGGCAGGCCCATGGCGCGCCAGACCTCGAGTCCGTCGCGGGTGTCGGGGTGGGCCGCACGACGCGCGCCCAGCGCGGCCTGAGCGGCCTTGAGCGCGGTCAGGTCGGCCGGCGCCTTGCGATGCCGTGCGAGCGCAGCAATGGCGGCGGCGCGGAAGGCGACGGCATCGTCATCCACCAGCCGGGTGGCTTCGCCCAGGGCGCGACGCAGCTTGCCGCCGGTGACCCGCCACACCAGGGCGCGATCACGGGAGTCGAACTCGCCGACGCCCTTGACGGTTTCGATGACTTCGGGGCCGGAGAGGCCCAGGCGCCCTTCTTCGGACATGATCACCTCGTCGCACAGGCGGGTGACGATGCCCATGCCACCGAAGGCACCGCAGGAGCCGCCGATGAGGGCGAACACCGGCACGCCGGCGGCCTGGGCGGCCATCAGCGCGCGCATGATCTCGGAGATGGCGATGAGGCCGGCATTGGCCTCGTGCAGGCGCACGCCGCCGGAATCCACCAGCAGCAGCACCGCAGCCGGTTTCTCACGGACGGCACGCTCGAGCAGACCGCGGATCTTGGCGCCGTGCACTTCGCCCACGGCGCCGCCGTTGAACTTGCCTTCCTGTGCGGCGATGAGCACCGGCCGGCCATCCACGGTGGCCGCGCCGACCACCACGCCGTCGTCGAAGGCGACCGGCGCGTCCAGCCGGGCCAGGTGGGGGCTGGTCCGGCGCTGGGCCGGCGGGCAGTACTCGGTGAAACTGCCGGCGTCGGCCAGCGCGGCCACGCGGGCCCGGGCGCTGGCTTCGAAATAGCTGATGCGTCGGCTCATTTTTCCACCCTCCTGTCGCTTCGCGACATCCTCCCCGAGGGAGGAGGCGCGTCGCCTTCGGGCGGCCGTGCGCCGACGCTTGATGCGTCCCCGGTGCTGTCTTCAAAGGCCTGCGACAGGCGCAGGCTCACCACTGCGGGCGTGGCGCCAGCGTCGTTGATGGCGATGCGCAGGCCACCGGCCGGGTGACGCTCGGCGAAATCGCCCAGCACCGCCTCCCAGATGTCGCGAAAGCCGTGGGCCGATGTGCTGACCTCGATGGTGCAGGTGGTCGGGTTCACGCCCGTTTCGACCAGCACTTCCAGGTTGCCGGACGACACGACGCCGGCCAGGGCGGTCTGCCGGGCTTCGCCCGCCGGTTCGGCGGGCAGGGTGATCTCGAATCGTTCCATGTCACGCTCCTACCAGTTGCGGAACTTCTTCGGGGGGTCGTAGAGCCCGCCCGAGGCGTGCACCAGATCCTTGACGTTGCGGGCGGCGAGCAGGTCGCGGCTGGCCTGGCGCGGGTCGATGCCCAGGTCCTCCGGGCGCTGGACGATGCCGCGGTCGCGCAGGTTCTCCACCGCGCGCTTGTCGCGGCCCATGCCGATCGGGGTGTAGCCGGCGACGCCACGGATGGCCTGCTCGCGCTCTTCCGGGCTGCAGCATCGGACCAGATGGGCGATGCCTTCCTCGGTGATGATGTGGGTCAGGTCTTCGCTGTAGATCATCACCGGCGGCAGGTCCATGCCCGCCGATTCGGCCAGATCCCACGCATCCAGGCGCTCGACGAAGGCCGGCTCCATGTGCTCGCGGAAGGTTTCCACCACCTGGGCGACCAGCTTCTGGCCGCGCGGCATGGGGATGTCGCCCCGCCCTTCCCGGCCGGCCTTGAGCCAGGCGGGCGAGGCATGGCGACGGCCGCGGGCATCGGCCCCCATGTTGGGCGCGCCGCCGAAACCGGCGATGCGCCCGCGGGTGGCCGTGGAGCTGTTGCCGTGCAGGTCGATCTGCAGCGTCGAGCCGATGAACAGGTCGCAGGCGTAATGCCCGGCGGCCTGGCAGAAGGCCCGGTTGGAGCGCATCGACCCGTCGGGGCCGATGAAGAACACGTCCGGCCGTGCGGCCACGTAGTTCTCCATGCCCACTTCGGAGCCGAAGGAATGCACCGACTGCACGAAGCCGGCCTCGATGGCGGGGATCAGCGTGGGGTGCGGGTTGAGCGCCCAGTGCGTGCAGATCTTGCCCTTGAGGCCCAGCTCGGTGGCGTAGGTGGGCAGCAGCAGCTCGATGGCGGCGGTGTCGAAACCGATGCCGTGGTTGAGCCGGGTGACGCCGTACTCCGCATACAGGCCCTTGATGGCGATCATCGCGGTCAGCACCTGGGTCTCGGTGATGAGCGCCGGGTCGCGGGTGAACAGCGGTTCCACATAGTGGGGCGTGGGCGCCGGCACGGTGAAGTCCACCCAGTCGGCGGGGATGTCCACCCGTGGCAGGGTGTCGACGATCTCGTTCACCTGGGCGATGACGATGCCACCCTTGAAGGCCGTGGCCTCGACGATGGCCGGGGTGTCCTCGGTGTTGGGACCGGTGTAGAGGTTGCCCTGGCGGTCGGCCATCTGCGCCGCCACCAGCGCCACGTGGGGTGTGAGATCCACGAAGTAGCGGCCGAACAGCTCCAGGTAGGTGTGGATCGCGCCGATCGTGATGCGCCCCGCCTCCACCAGCCTCGCCAGGCGGCCGGACTGCGGGCCCGAGAAGGAGAAGTCGATGCGGCTGACCTGCCCGCGCTCGATGATGTCCACATGCTCGGGCAGGGACAGCACCGACTGCACCAGGTGCAGCTCGCGCACCCGCTCCGGGTCGGTCTGCACCATGGCGCGGGCGAGGAAGTCCGCCTGCTTCTGGTTGTTGCCCTCGATGCAGATGCGGTCACCGGGTTCGATGATCGCCTCGAGCAGCGCGACGACCTTGTCGGCCTCGACCCGCTTGCCCTGCGACAGGGCGGCGGCCCGCTCCAGCCGCCGCATGCGGCCTTGCTGGAGGGTGTTCCATTGTCGAGCGGCGGTCGTCGCCAACGGCCGCCGGGCCGCCCCAAGGCTGGTGGCGGGCCCCTCGGGGGGCAGAGCGGCGTCGTCGGACGCAAACGTGGGGGTCGTCATCTCTCAGCCTCCCTGATAGAAGTGGTTCGGCAGCCAGGTGGCGATGCCCGGCACCATGCAGAGGATGACGATCGCCAGCAGCATCAGGCCGATGAAGGGCAGGCTGCCCAGCAGGATGTTCTTGAGCTTGATGTCCGGCGAGATGCCGTTGATCACGAACAGGTTCAGCCCCACCGGCGGCGTGATCAGCCCCAGTTCCATGAGGATGGTCATGACGATGCCGAACCAGATGAGGTCGATGTTCAGCGCATTGAGGGCCGGCAGCAGGATCGGCGTCACCATCAGGATGATGGCCACCGGGGGCAGGAAGAAGCCCAGCACGATAATGAACACGTTCACCCAGAAGAAGAACACCCATTTGGAGAGCTCCAGCTCCACCAGCCAGGAGGCGGACTTCTGGGTGATCCCGAGGTAGCTCATCACATAGGTGAAGAGGAAGGACGTGGCGATGATCATCATGATCATCGTGCTCTCGCGGATGGTGCCCGACAGGATGGTCCTGATGTCGTCCGGCCGGTAGCACTGGTAGAGCAGGATCACCATCACGGTGGCGCCGACGGCGCCGATGCCGGCCACTTCCGAGGGGGTCGCCCAGCCGCCGTACATGGCGACCATGATCACAGCGATCAGGATGCCGAAGGGCAGCAGGCGCGGCAGGGCGGAGAGCCGGTCGTGCCAGGTGATCTGCTCGTCCTCCAGGATGGCCTGGGCCGCGGGATCGTGACCGCCAGCCGCCATCTTGCGCTCGAGCTTGTACTTGATCATCACCCACAGGGCGAACAGGAAGATCAGCAACGTGCCCGGGCCGATGCCGGCCATGAACAGTCGGCCGATGGATTGCTCCGAGGCCAGGCCATAGAGGATCAGCGTCAGCGACGGCGGGATCAGGATGCCCAGGGTGCCGCCTGCGGCGATGATGCCGGTGGCCAGACCCTCGGAGTAGCCGCGCTTGACGAGCTGCGGGATGCCCGAGGAGCCGATGGCCGAGCAGGTGGCCGGGCTGGAACCGCACATGGCGGCAAACACCGCGCAGGCAAACACGTTGGCCAGGCCCAGTCCGCCCGGAATCTTGTGCAGCCAGGCGTTGAGGGAGTTGTAGATGTCCGCGCCGGCCCGCGTCTTGCCGATGGCCGCACCCATGAGCACGAACAGCGGAATCGTCAGCAGGGTGAAGTTGTCCAGCTCGGAGAAGATCGTTTCGGCCACCGACCCGAGGTGGGCCGACGGCATGAAGGCCGCCATGAAACCCAGTGCGGACAGGCCCAGGGCAAAGGCGATGGGCATGCCGGAGAACAGCAGGATCAGCGTCACGCCCGAGTACAGCAGACCGATGGTGGTCGTATCCATCATTCCCTCCATTCCGGGCCGGTGACATGGGTGCGGCCTTTCCAGCCGACCAGGACGTCAACGATCTGGACCAGCAACTGCAGCGACAGGGCAGTGCTACCGATGGCCATGAACAGGTAGGGCACCCACAGCTTCGGGCCCCAGGTGCTTTCGGTGATGCGCCCGTCCTCGAAGGCTTCGAGGAAGAACTCCCAGGCGTTGAAGGCCAGGAAGGCGCAGAACACCAGCGACAGCGCATCGCCGATCAGGTAGCGCACGCGGTTGGCACGGGGCGACAGGATGTGTTCGAGCACCTCGATATTCACGTGGCCGCGCTGCAGCTGGGTGTAGGCGGCGCTCATGAAGGTCGCGATGATGAGCAGGAAGATCGACAGTTCCAGCCCCCAGTCGATGGGCGAATCCATGAAGTAGCGCATGAACACGCCGTAGCAGACGACGAGGGAGGTGACGACGACGAGGGCGGCAGAGAGGTAGCCGGTCAGGACATTGAAGCCCTTCACGGACTGGGCGAACACGCGCCAGACCGACCGACCACCCGGCTCCGCCGGCTGCGGGGCAGCCGTGGAGTGGGTGGCGTCACTCATGTCACTTCACCGAACGGGCCATGTCCATCAGGGCCTTGCCGTTCTTGACGTTCTCTTCGAAGTGCTTGTAGGAGGTCTCCATGGCGATGGCGACCCACTCCTCGAAGGTCGCATCGTCCATGTCCACCACTTTGTCGCCGGAGGCCGCATACACCTCGGCGAGGCGCTGGTCATCGCGCTTGGCCCCTTCCATCGCGAAGGATTCGAGCGAGGCGCCGACTTCGGTCACCACCTTCTGCTGCTCGGGCGTCAGACGATTCCAGGCATCCATCGAGATGAGCAGCGGCTCGAACATGAACCAGAAGGTCTTGCCCCGGGCGGTGGTGACGGCCTTGGCCACTTCGTTGAGGCGGTAGCTGATCAGCGAGGTGCTGGAGGTCAGCGCCGCGTCGAGCACGCCGGTGGACATCGCGCTGTAGATCTCGCTCGAAGGCAGGTTGGTGGCCGCGCCGCCGGCGCCGTTGATGAGCAGGTCCATGCTGCGGTCGCCGCCGCGCACCTTCAGGCCCTTCATGTCGGCCGGCTTGATGACCGGCTCGCCCCGGCTGGCGATGCCGCCGGCCTGCCACACCCAGGTGAGGATCTTCATGCCCTTGGCCTCGAGGATCTTCTCGAGTTCCTGGCCGATCGGGGCCGTCTTCCAGCGCAGGCCCTGCTCGTAGCTCCGGACCAGGGCCGGCATCAGCGTGATCGTCACTTCGGGCACTTCGCCGCCGCCATAGGCCAGGGGCAGCACGGACAGGTCTAGCGTGCCCTTGCGCAGCGCGCTGAACTGACTCTTGGTCTTCATCAGCGAGCTGCCCGAGTAGATCTCGATCTTCAGCGAGCCGCCGGTCTTCTGCTCGACTTCGGCCGCGAAGCGCTGGGCGAGCTGGTCGCGGAAATCGCCATCCGGACCGGTCGAGGACGGGAACTGGTGCGACAGCTTCATCACCGTGGTCTCCGCCGCCAGGCTTGCCGGTGCGGTCGCGATGACGCTGGCGCTGATCAGGACAGATGCCAGGACCCGGAACGAATTCAATTTCATGGGGTGTCTCCTTTTGGTGGTGTGGCGCATGCCCGGAACCCGCTGTTACCGCCTGCGAGCGACCAAGTGCATGCAATGAACCTGTTGTTGTATACAAGCTATTTAATCTTGTACTCATCGTCAAGCGAAACGTATAGTAAGCTTGGCAATAGACGACGAATGGAGACTCCCCATGAGCGAGACCGGCGCCACATCCAGGCGCTCCGAGCAACTCGGTGACGAGATCGAGGAGCGCATCGTGACCGGCGAGTACCGCCCGGGAATGCGGCTCGACGAACAGGAACTGGCCAACGAATTCGGCGTGTCGCGCACGCCCATCCGGGAAGCCCTCATCCATCTCGCCTCGTCCGGCCTGGTGGAGATCCGGCCCCGCCGCGGTGCGATCGTGGCCGAAGCCAGTCCGACCCGGCTGTGCGAGATGTTCGAGGTGATGGCCGAGCTCGAAGCCATGTGCGGCCGGCTGGCCGCCCGGCGTATCACGCCCGAGGAGCAGGTGACGCTGCTCGAGGCGCACCGCGCGTGCGAGGCAGCCCGCGATGCGGACGACCCCGACCAGTACTACCGGCTCAACGAGGTGTTCCACGAATGCATCTACCAGGCGAGCCACAACGGCTTCCTGGCGGAGCAGGCCGACGTGCTCCATCGCCGCCTGCGACCGTACCGCCGCTTGCAGCTGAGGGTACGGAACCGCATGCGCTCGTCCTTCTCAGAGCATCAGGCGATTGTCGATTGCATCCTGGCCGGCGACAGCGAAGGCGCTGGCACGACCCTGCGAAATCATGTGGTGGTCCAGGGCGAGCGCTTCGCCGATCTGGTCGCGTCGCTGGCCTCCCTGAACGCCGCCTGAACGTGTCTGGGGGCGAATCGCCACCGCGCGCAGCCACGCATCGGCGGTCGGACCCTCGATCGACCCGGGCGTTGACGGGCGGCAGAACCCGACGAAGGCGCGCGCCCGGCGACAGACCCGGGGCTCAGGGAACCGGGTTTCGGGGAACGGAGGGGCGCCGGCGCGGCCGGAAGACGGGCGGGTCCCGGTCAGGCCGGCCGGGTCCGGGAGGGGCTCAGCGCAATGACTTCGACGCCCGGCGACGGGCCCGGCAGTGTCCGGTCCCGCGCCGTGCAAGGCCCCTTGCGCAGAGGTTCAGGCGAAGTCGTCGCTGCCGATGCCCACCATGTTGCTCTTGCCCATGTTCTTCTTCATGCGCTTGAGGTTGTCCTCGTTCTTCTTCAGCACGCCCGGGAAGGACTGCAGGGCCGGGATGTACATGCGGTGCTTGCGGATGAGCCGGCCGGCCTGCTCCCGCATCGGCTCGATGTGCCGCTTCGCGGCCCACTCGACCCGATCCATCATGCCGGGCTGGTAGAACTTGTCCGACGACAGGATGGTATTGACGATGACGCTGGTCGGCGCGCAGCACACCAGGTAGGCCCCCATCAGCGGGCAGGCCTCGAACAGCTCGGCCGTCACGACCGGCTTTTTCAGGATCTGGTTGGCCGCCCTGGCCTCGCCCACGTCCCGCACGACGATCCGCAGCAGCAGCAACAGCTTGATCAGGCCGGAGGCGAGCCCGATCGCCGCATTGCCGACCGTGCCGCCGTCGGCCAGCACCGACACCAGCTTGCTGCCGAAGTCCGCGAGTCCACGCGCGAGGTTGGCCTTCTGCTCGTCCACCTCCCGCGACAGCATGCGCACCACCGCCTGCATCGCCGCCTCCGGCTCCTCGGTGCTGAGGGTCCGCTGGGCATGCATCTGCCCCTGGGACAGCCGGTACTGGTTCTGGGCCACCTTGAAGGCTGACCGGACCGCCATCGCGCCGCTGACCCCCACGCCGACGAAGGGCGCGCATGAACTGGCCAGCTCCGTCATGAAGCCCGGCATGATCCGTGAGACTTCTTCCGCCACCGACGAGGCGAGATCCGACGGCACCACCTCATTGAAGAGGCTTTGCGCCATGGAGCGCGCCTCGCCATCGCCCGAACCGCCGAGGCGGCTGTTCGGCGCCACTTCCTTCGTGATGGTGTGGGCATTGCGCGCCGCGGACACCGGCATCAGGTACACCCCGTACTTCGACAGCGTGTCGTTGCCCGCCAGTTTGGTCGCCAGGCCGCTCCGGAAGACCAGCTGCTTGCCCTGGAACAGGGTGGTGAGGATCGCCCGCGATTCGTCGCGGGCATGGGAAAGCGCCACCGGGTCCTTTTGCACCGCGCCGCCGGCAAGCTGCTTCGTCAGGCTATCGACGGCGTTGCGCCGGTTGCGCACGCTGGTCTTCCACTGGCCGTTCTTCGACGCCTTCCACGCATCCAGCGCGCGAACGAGGGCCTGCTTGTTCACCGGACTGCCGGAGCGCTCGTAGGCCTGCAGCGCGGCATCGACCGCCTTGAGCGGGCGACTTCTGACACTGGTGACACCGCCGTGGGTCAGCTTCATCCACTCACGATGGGACATCACTGCGCTCATGTTCTCTCTGCCATTCAGGTTGTTGTGATCTGGGCCGTGCCCGCGTCTGCGGCATGCCAGGCTGGGCTCGGCCGGCGACCAGTTTGCCCCAAATGCTTCAGGATGTTTCGTGGCGTGGCTCACGCCGGCGCGGCCTTCCGCACCAACGCGTCATCGCTCCCGCGGCGCATCGGGAAGACGCGGCGTGTGTCATCCGCGGGTGCTATCTTCCGCGTGACGGCGCACGCGCCCCGCCCACCGACCAGGAGCCCCCATGAGCCAGACGTCCGACGAGAGCGCCTACCGCGCCCGCGCCCTGAAGCTGTATCCCCACATCTGCGGTCGCTGCGGGCGCGAATTCTCCGGGGTACGGCTGCGCGAGCTGACGGTCCACCACAAGGACCACAACCACGACAACAACCCGCCCGACGGCAGCAACTGGGAGCTGCTGTGCGTGTATTGCCACGACGCCGAACATGCCCGCCAGCGCGACCTGCAGGGTCGCTCCGACGCGAACAAGGGGCTGGCGCCCGCCACCCACAACCCGTTCGCGGGGCTGGCGGAGAAGCTGGGCAGGAAGTAGGCGATTGACGCGGCAAACAATCAGGCGATTCCAGTTCAGGCACTTCGAGACCCCCTCGCTCCCTCCCCTTCAAGGGGAGGGTTGGGGTGGGGATGGGGCAGGTCGCGTGACTCAACCCCATCCCCCTCCTGGCCTCCCCCTTGAGCAACTGTGTTTGAAGTCAAGTGAAGTGAATCGATTCATCCCAGTCTGTTCCGGTTCGAACTATCGCGTTGAGGATGGTGAGCAGCTTTCGCATGCAGGCGACGATGGCG
>JAGRGD010000265.1 GCA_020445665.1 Rhodocyclaceae bacterium | reverse complement strand
GCTGTGAGCCCGCGCCACTTCGTTGCGCTCGTCGCCAAGGGCGAAGCTGGGAATTCGCGGAGCATTGCTCCGCGCCAGCGAAGCCGGCGGGCTGTGCAAAGCCCGCAGTGGACCGCCACCCTTGCCTGCCTCCCGCGACTTGTGGCACAGGCTCAAAGTCTCAACGCGATCCGCCATACAAATGCCCACAGACCCTAGTGGCTGGTCCCCTCGGACTTGGTGATCTTGTTGAAGAGGTTGTACTTGCCGACCGGCTTCGAGGCCGGCAGGCGCTTGATCTCCTCGAGGGTCGTCGCGTCGTAGAAGATCAGTGCGCCGTCCTGCTCCCACAGGCTGGCGATGGCGTAGCGGCCGTGGCGGTCGAACTCGATGTGGGCCAGCGTTTTGCCCGGCTCCGGTCGCAGGGCCTTGACGACCTCGAGGGTCTCCTTGTCGATGACCTGCAGGGTGTCGCGCCCGGTCGGGCTCATCATCGAATCGACGAAGGCGTAGCGCGACTTCTCGTGGCTGCGCATGAAGAAGCCCGGGCCGAGGGTCGGAATGCGCTTGATGGTCGTCCAGTCCGCCAGGTCGATGACGCTGACGACGCCGTCCTTCAGGTTGGGGCTGCCCATGACGCGGCGCCCCTGGTAGTCCCAGGTGATGCCCGAGCCCAGGTGGGGCATGCCGGGGATGTCCAGTTCGGCGACCGCCTTGCGCACGTCGAGGTTGACCACCTGGCCCTTGCCACCGCGGGTCGTCCCCATCACCTCCGAGTAGTCCTGGGTGAAGAAGAAGTCGTCCATCGGCGCATCGAGAATCGAGCGGCGAGGGTTCAGGTAACCGGGGACGAAGCTGCCCTCCCGGTACTGGTAGTCGTGTACGTAGCCCTCGGCGATCGGTTCGACCGCCCGGGTATAGCTGATCTCCCACACCTCGGCCACGTCCTTGAGCGCCGCGACGAAGGACTGGCGGGGCGAGGCGTCATACACTGCGGACACCCGCGAGCTGTGCTCGCCGGCCTGGTCGGTGACCGGGATCGCCTTGATCAGGTTCAGGTCGCCGTCGAGCAGGACCAGGGTGTTGGGCAGGTAGTTAGCCACCGCGACGACCTGGCCGTCGGCGGAGACCGCCGCGTTTCGCGTGTTGATGCCGGCGCGGACCTCCGCGACCATCTTCAGGTTCCAGATATCGAACTTGCTGATCCAGCCGTCTCGGCTGGCAAAGAACACATAGCGGCCGTCCGGTGTGAACTTCGGCCCCCCGTGCAGCGCATAGCGGGACGGGAAGCGGTGGATGCGTTCCATCCGGTCGCCGTCGAGCACGCTGACGTGGTGGTCCCCGCCCTCGACGACGATGAAGAGATTCATCATGTCGGCCTCGAAGGCGGGCTTGTCGGGCAGCGAGCCCGGCGCGTGGTGCTCGATACGCGAGGCACGGATGTCCGCCTCCGACCACCGCGGCGCCGGTACCACCGGGGTGTAGATCCAGTCGGCAAGGGCTGCGATCTGGGCCTCGTCCAGCTGCGTACCGAAGGCCGGCATCTGGGTCGCAACCCGACCTTCGCGGATGGTCTTCGCGGCCAGGGCCTTCTTCAGGCGCGACAGGTTCTCGGGCAGAAGAGCCGGCCCTGAGCCCCCCAGGCGGCCAGCGCCATGGCAGGCGGCGCAATGGGTCGCGTAGGTGGCCTCGGGACCGTCGGCGGCGCTGGCCCAGGCGGCAGCAAACGCGGCAGCGACGAGGATGACGACATGGGTCAGGACGCGCGTCATGAGCCGGCTCCCGGTGCTTCGGCGAGGCGCACCCAGGGCGTCACCTGCACCCGCTCGCGCCCGGGCGCGATGCCCAGCTCGCCGTCGTTGAGGTAGCAGCCCGGGTCCTCCTGCCACGGGTCGCCGGTGACCTGCTGGGCGCGCACCCGCGAGCTGCCGTTGCACACGTCCAGGTAGGCGCAGTCGCCGCAGCGCCCCTTGAGGGCACGGGGGCGCTGGTTGAGTCCCGCCATCAGCGGATCGGAGCGATCCTGCCAGATCTCGGAGAAGGCCCGCTCGCGCACGTTGCCCAGGGTGTGGTGCCACCACATGGTGTCCGGATGGACGTTGCCCAGGTTATCGATGTTGGCCACGCCGACGCCGCTGGCGTTGCCGCCCCAGCGGGCCAGGCGCGCGCGCATTTCATCGAGGCGCTCCGGCAGGTGGCGGGCCACCCAGTGCAGGAAATACACCCCGTCGGCGTCGTTGTTGCCGGTCGTGAAATCCTTCGGCCGGCCGGCTGACTCGAGCGCCCAGCAGGTGTCGAACAACAGGTCCATGGCCTCGCGGGTCATGCGGTGGTGGGCGTCGTCGCGGCGGTGCTTGTTGCCCCGCCCGGCGTAATTGAGGTGCGACAGGTAGAAGCGGTCGATGCCCTCATCCTCGACGAGCTGCAGCAGGGCCGGCAGGTCGTGGGCGTTGTCGGCCGTGAGGGTGAAGCGCAGGCCGACCTTGAGCCCCAGCCCCCGCGCCAGCCGCAGGCCGTCGATGGAGCGCTCGAAGGCGCCGTCGAGGCGGCGGAAGCGGTCGTGGGTCTCGCGAGTGCCGTCGAGGCTGATGCCCAGGTAGTCGAAGTCGACGGCCGCGATGCGCTCGGCCATGGCCGCGTCGATCAGCGTGCCGTTGGTGGACAGGCCGACGTAAAAGCCCATCGCCTTGGCGCGGGCGCCGATCGCGAAGATGTCTTCCCGCAGCAGCGGCTCGCCGCCGGAGAGAATCAGCACCGGCACCCCGAAGGCTTTCAGGTCGTCCATCACCGTCTCGACCTCGGCCAGCGACAGCTCACCGGCGAAGTCCTTGTCCGCGCTGATCGAGTAGCAGTGCTTGCAGGTCAGGTTGCAGCGGCGGATCAGATTCCAGATCACCACCGGGCCATGCCCGGCCGGCGCATCGGGCCGGCGCGTCCGGCCGCTCTGGCCGGCGAGTTGGCGCATGTAGCGCGAGATCCTGAACACGGTGCCCTCCCTTGCTGAAGCCTGGCACCGATTGTCGCCAGCGCCATCAGCCGGGGCCTTGATGGCCATCAAGGGGTCGGGAAGGTCCGTGGCCGGCGATCAGGCGCGCGAGAATTCTTCGTTCGCCCGGTGCGAGCGCTTCATACTTCACGAGACGCGCACCTTCACGGCGGTCACTCCGGGCACCGTGGAACGCGCTCCGGAATGGACGGAGGAGACAGCATGATCGCGGTGATCTTCGAACTGGTCGTCGCCGACGACCAGAAGGCGGCCTATCTGGACATGGCGGCCACGCTGCGTCCTCTGCTCGAGACGATGGACGGCTTCGTTTCGATCGAGCGATTCCAGAGCCTGTCCCAGCCGGACAAGCTGCTGTCCCTGTCCTTCTGGCGCGACGAGGCGGCCGTCGCCCGCTGGCGCAATACCGAGGCCCACCGGGCCGGCCAGGCCGCCGGGCGCGACCACATCTTTGCCGACTACCGCCTCAGCGTCGCCGAGGTGGTGCGGCGCTATGGAATGAACGACCGCGCCGAGGCACCCACCGATTCCCGCAACCATCACGGCTGAGCGCGCCCGTGCTGCTCGCGACCCTTGCCGATCCCGCCTGGTGGGCCGCGGCCGCGTTGATCATGCTGGGGTGTACGGTGCAGACTGCGATGGGCTTCGGCCTCGCACTGGTCGCGGCGCCGCTGCTGGTGCTGTTCGAACCGACCTGGGTCCCCGCGGTAGTAACCACCGCGGCGCTGTTACTGAGCCTCCTCAACACCGCCCGCCTACGCGCCTCGGTGCGCTGGCGACCGATGTTGCTGCCGATGCTGACCCGCATTCCCGGGACGGTGCTCGGCGCCTGGCTGCTGACCCGGCTTGACACCCAGGCCCTCCAATTGATGGTGGCGGCCATGGTCCTCGCCGGCGTCGCGGTCTCGGCCATCGGCAAGGCCTTCGAGCCGACGCCCCTCAGACTCGGCCTGGCAGGCCTGGCCTCGGGCTTCACCGGCACCACCACCTCGATCGGCGGGCCGCCGATGGCGCTGGTGCTGCAGCACGGCGCGGCCGAGCGCATCCGCGCCGATCTGTCCTTCTACTTCGTCTATAGCTGCGTGCTGTCGCTGGCGAGCTACCGGGTGGTGGGCCGCTTCGACGATGGGCTGGTCGTCGCCGGGTTGCTGCAGCTGCCGGCCGTCGTTGCGGGCTTCGTTCTCGGCAGACATCTCCGGCACTGGGCCGACGGTCGCTTCCGGCCCCTGCTGCTGGTGCTGTGCAGCCTCTCGGCGATCGCGGCGATTGCTGGCGTCCTCGCCGCCTGAACACGCTTTCGAGACAGACCTCCCGCGAACGGCTATGCGACCCGGGCGGTGGCGACGGCCCTGGGCAGATCGATGCGGATCTCGGTGCCCCCGGCGTCCCGCGGCAAGGCGATGATGCGCCCTCCGTGCGCCTCGACGATCTCACGGCAGATCGCCAGCCCAAGGCCGGTGCCGCCCGCCCCGGTGCGGGTCTTGCTGCTCTGGACGAACTTGTCGAAGACCCGTTCGAGCTCGTCGTCGGGAATGCCGATGCCTTCGTCCGTGACGCTCAGCCGAAAGCCTCCGTCGCCGGGGCGGGTGAGCGCCAGCGCGATGGTGCTGCCCTCCGGCGAGAACTTGAGGGCATTGCTCACCAGATTGCGCAGGACCTGCATGAAGCGGGCCTCATCGAGCGCGAAGCGCACGTCCGCAAAGGTCCCCTCGACGGCCAGCGCAATCCCCCGCTTCTGGGCCTCCGGCGAGAACTCGGCGACGGTCGCATCGACCAGCTGGACCAGGTCGACCGGGCGGAACGTGAAGGCCATCCGGCCGGATTCGAGGCGCGCCAGGTCGAGCAGATCGCCCAGCAGGACGAGCAGCCCCCGGGCGCTCGACTGGATGCGCTCGAAGTAGCGCTTCAGGCGCTCTTCCTCCCCCTTCTCGATGCCCAGCTGGGCATAGGCCAGAACCGCGTGCATGGGCGTACGCAGCTCGTGGGACATGTTCATCAGGAACTGGTTCTTTGCCAGGTTGGCCTCCTCGGCCGCCCGCCGCGCGCCCTCCTCCGCCGCCACGGCCGCCTCGAGCCGCATCTGAAGCCGGATACTGCGCTCGTTGGCCCGGGCACTGCGCCGCCCGCCGACCAGCAGCAGGATGAGGAAGAAGATCAGCATCGGTGCCAGGGTCCGGGTGCTGGCGCTTTCCTGCTGGGCGAAGTTGAGGATCGCGGGCAGCAGCATGCAGGTCAGGTAGATCGCGTAGGCCCGGAAGTGATTCACGTGGGAGACCACGACAGCGGCCGAGATGCCCATCATCAGCGCGGCGATCGCCGGCCGGAAATGGCTCTCCTCGGTCGGAAGCAGCCAGGTGGCGAGCAGGCTCCAGGAGAGGCCGGTCAGGGCCGACAGCACCATCACGACCCGGGACCAGGCCCGCGCGTGCTGCTCGGCCTGCGCATCGCGCCGCCACAGAGACAGGGCCAGCAGCCGCCCGGCGCTGACCGTTCCGATGATCCACATCCAGGGGAACAGGGTCATGCCCTCGGGCAGCCCGTGGCGAAAGTAGATGTGCATCGCGTAGGCGGCCAGCGCAGTCGCGAACACCATCGACGGCGCGCTGCGAAGCACGGCGCTGTTCTGGTTGTCGAGCACACGAAGGTCGAGTCGGGTGTGTTGCTCGGCGGACAGGTCCGGGTCCGGTCGATTCATGGAGGAGGCCTGCAGTGGACAACTCCTTAACGGCCCGTCATGTGGCTCGCTGAAGGGCGGACCGCAACGCGAGCGCGCCCCGGTACGCCGGTCGGTGGAAATCCACACAGGCGGAGCCGGATCAGGCAGGATGCAGCGGTCTGCCCCGAACCCTGCACTGCCAGCCGAAGCTGATCGTGACGCCCGCCATCTCCCTTGCCGTTTCCGTGCCCGCCTTCATCGACGTGGAGGCGTCCGGGCTCGGCCGCGGCAGCTACCCGATCGAGATCGGGATCAGCCTGGCGAGCGGTGATCGCCACTGCTGGCTGATCCGCCCGCCAGCGCACTGGACCCACTGGGACCCGGGCGCCGAGGCTGTCCACCACATCTCCCGCGCCCGCCTGATTGAACGGGGGCGCCCCGCCGAAGAGGTGGCGGCGGAACTCAACGAGCACCTCAAGGGCCGCATCGCCTATTCGGACGCCTGGGGCAACGACATGCCCTGGGTGGCCCGCCTGTTCGATGAGGCCGAAATGCCCCAGCGTTTCCGGATCGAGTCCCTGCGGCGCCTGCTCGACGAGGCGCAGGCTGCCGCCTGGCACGCAAGCAAGGACCGGATCATGGCCGAGGTCGGCTGCGCCCGCCACCGCGCCAGCTGCGATGCGATGATCCTGCAACAGACCTGGCTCGCGGTGTCGGGGATGCACGGCCCCTGACCCGTTCTGTCGGGCGATGCCCGACATCTCGCCGGGCTGTGTCGCACACCGGACAGGCGCACCGCACCCGCAATGCCGACAAGCCTCTGATTTCAAAGGCCCCGCGCGACGGGCGCGACAATTGCTGAGGGCTACTCGTGATCTGTCACCACGAGTAGCCCTCATGACACCCGAGCTCCGAGAGACCCTGCTGGCAGGCCTCGCCAGCGGCAACATCGTCCCCTATCTGGGTCCCGGCGTCCTCGCCGACGTGCGCAACGCGGCCACCGGCGACCCGATGCCGGCCACCAGCGACGCCCTGATCCTGGCCATGAACAACGGCCGACCGATGGCGCCGAAGCTGATGTACGAGTTTCCCCGGGCCGCGATGAACGTTGAGCTGAAGCGTGGCCGCAACGCCGTCAATCGCTTCCTGACCCAGACCTATGGCGAGACGGCGTGGTCCCGCAGTGCCACCCACGACTGGCTGCAGCAGCTGGCGCCGCGCTACGTGATCGACATCAATCGCGACACCCAGCTGCAGGACAGTTACGCCGGCGTGCCCCACAACCTGGTGGTGGGCGTCGCGCGCATCGGCGGCACACCGTTCCGCTACAAGCTCTACCACTGGGACGGCGGCGCCTACACCGAAGTCGAATCCTTCGACATGTCGCTGCCCATCCTCTTCAAGCCCATGGGCACGCCGCGGCCCGAGGCCAACTACATCGCCTCGGACGCCGACTACGTCGATTACATCACCGAGTTGATGGGGGGCTTCGCGATCCCGCCGCAGTTGAAGACCCTGCGCGAGGGCCGACGTTACCTGACCATCGGCCTGCGCCTGAATCGGGACACCGAGCGCATGGTCCTGTCCGACATGGTCTATGCCGCCGCGAACCCGGTCGGCTGGGCGCTGATCCCCGAGCCGACCGCCAAGGAGCGGCGCTACTGCGCCAAGCTCGGCATCGAACTGGTCGAAGCCGACATCGCCGACCTGATCGGCGTCACCGAACCCGCCTGACCCCCGCCTGGAGAATCCGAGATGCTGGTTGCCACGAGCCTGATGGAGCGATTCACGCCCCGCTTTTTCAACGCCAATTTCTGTGAGGCCGCCAGCCGCGACGGCTGGCAAGCCTACCGGGGCGAAATTGCCCTGAAGGAAGGCGAAGTCGCCGACGCCCAGGGCCGGCGCAAGCCCCCGGTCAATGTCCTCAAACAGGTCATCCTGCTGACCGCAGGCGATGAACTCAAGCTCGTCGCCGGCTCCCTCGACGAACTGCAGGAGTATCCCCTGATCGAGGAGACCTTCGGCGATGCCCTCAAGGCCGGCACCACGGCCGTGCTGTTCACCGTGAATATCCCGGAACCGTTCCAGACCACGGTGAACGGCGCCACGCTGTATTTCATCCCGATGGTCCAAGGCATGGTGTGGACCGAACTGGCGGACCTCGTCGCCCTCGAGAAATCGGACTTCAAGGGGCAGAGCGCCGCCGACAAGGTCGTGACCCTGTATGACGCGGTCGCGACCCACGACTTCAAGCTGCCGCCCTCGACGCTCGAGGCCGCCCTGGCAACCACCAACGATGCGCGCCGCGAGAACCACGGCGCGATCTGACGTTTCACCCTCCCGCTCGCAAGCCGGGACAACGGATTAGCCCAGCGCAACGGCGACGCCGTGGGGCCGGAGCGCTTCCGCGCCCCATCCCCTGGCAGAGCGTTCGGCGGGCCGGCCGGATCTTCCGGTCGGCCCGCCATTCTTTTTCTGGCCGCTCCCCCTCCGTACCCGCCACGATCACGCATGAGCGCATGTCCGGCACACCCTCACGCCCCGATACGTAGCCCGGCTTTCTTCAGGATCCGGCTGGAAAACAGCACGTCGTGGCGGCGGCAGTCCCGGTGCAGCACGGCACGGATTTCGGCCACATGGGCCAGCACCTCGTCCCGGCTGCTGCCGTGGACCATCGCGAACAGGTTGTAGGGCCAGTCCGGCAGGGCCCGTGGTCGGCGATAGCAGTGGGTCACGAACGGCAGGGCGCCAATCCGCTCCCCCAGTCCGTCCACCGCATCGTCGCGCACGTCCCACACGCTCATGCCATTGGCGGTGTAGCCGATCGCGTAGTGATTGGGAACGGCGCCGATGCGCCGCACCACACCGCGGGCCAGCAGGTCCGCCAGCCGCTCGCGCACCTCGGCTTCGCTGCAGCCCACCTGCTCGGCGATGTACGCATACGGGCGCGGCACCAGGGGCAGCCCTGCCTGGGTCGCCAGCACCAGGCGGCGCTCGATGTCGTCACGCATCATGGCCTTGCCTCACCGACAGCCGCATGTCCACGAAGTACTCGCGCTCCTTCGGAAACGCCCTGACCGCCAGCCCTGTCTCGTGCTCGATCCGCTCGATCGCCGCGCCGATGCCGTCAGCGGTCTCGGTGGCGAGGACAAACCACATGTTGAGGCAGTGCTCCCGGCGATAGTTGTGGGCGACCTCGGGCAGGGCGTTGACCTGCTCTGCCACGGCATCGAAGCGATCCTCGGGCACGGCGAGGGCGGCCAGCACGAAGCGACCGCCCATGCGCTCGACCTGGAACATCGGACCGAAGCGCGTCAGCACCCGGCTGGCGAGCATGCGGTCGAGCCGCGCGAGCAGGTCGTCTTCACCGATCCCAAGCGATTCCGCCACCGCCAGGTAGGGCCGCTCGACCAGCGGGAAGCCCCCCTGCAGGGCGTCGATGATGCGACGATCGATCGCATCGATACTCGCGCGGGCTGGCCGCTCAGACATCGGCGCCAGCCGCATAGCGTGCGCCGCACTGCTTGAAGCGGCGGGTCGAGAACAGCAGCTGGTGCGGGTAGGCCTGCAGGCCGCAGCGCGACCGGATGTCGCGCAGTCGGTCATGGACCTCGTCCCGGTCGTGACCGTGGATCATGCAGTACAGGTTGAAGGGCCAGCCATCGGCCCGGCGCCGCCGGTAGCACAGGTTGACGCCATCGGCCGCGGAGAGCGCCTGGCCAAGGTGGTCCGCCTTCGCGTCCGGCACGTTCCAGACGCACATCGCATTGGCGCGCCAACCCAGCTCGTGGTGACGCACGACCACACCGAAGCGCTTGAGGGTGCCGTCGGAGAGCCAGTCGCGGAGCTGGCCGATGACCTGCGACTCGCTCAGCCCGGCCCGCCGCGCAACGGCCTGGTAGGGGCGGCACAGGATCGGCAGCCCGTGCTGGACGGCCGCCATCAGGGCGATCTCGGCGGGCTCGGGCGTGCGCTGCGGCATCACGGGGCGCATGGCCCCATGGCGGACCCGCGCGCCGGTACCCAGATCGAAGCCCAGGTCGATGTGGTATTCGGTCTCGAGGGGCAGGGTGAGGATCGGGCAACGGGTCGCCCGATGGATGTCGCGCAGGACCCGGGCAAGGCCGACCCGGTCCGGCGCGGTCGCGACGAACCACAGGTTCCACTCATGCTCGCGGGCATAGTTGTGATTGACGCCGGCGAAGGCCGACACCAGCGCCGCAATCTCTTCCACGTGTCCGGCCGGCGCCTTGAGCGCCGCCAGCGTGCTGGCGCCGATGCGTCGCGGCGAGAAAACCGGGCCGACGCGGCTCACCGCGCCCGACAGCTGCAGGGCGGCCAGGCGCTCGCGGACGCGGGTCTCGCTGCAGCCCAGGGTACGCGCGATGTGCGCGAAGGGCCGGGTCTGCAGCGGGAAATCCCGCTGAAAATCGTTCAGCAGGCACCAGTCGAGCCCCTCGTCGTGACGACTGGAGATCGACCGGGTGCTGGTGGGGCTGACTTGCAGTTGCATCGTCCTTGCCTCCCGGGCGCTAGAAGCCGATCCGGCCGGCACGGGCCGTGAAGAAGATCCCCGACGGTGCCTGGGCAGGCAGGACCTTCAGCGGCTGCAGGGTGTCGGTGTCGTAGATCGTCACGCGGTTGTCGTCCCGCGAGGACACCCACACATGCTCGCCGCGGGGCGTAAACTCCATGTGCAGGACCGCCTTGCCGGGCGACAGCGTCGTCAGCAGGCGGCGGTCGAGGGTGTCGATGACCTGCACCTGGGCGTTGTCGGGAAAGGCAAAGTTGACCCACACCTGGCGGCCGTCGGGTCGGGCCATCACGAACACCGGCTGACCGGCCACCGGAATGCGCCCGACCTCCTGCCAGGTGGTCAGGTCGACCACCAGCACCTCGTGGCGCCCGACCGCGGGCAGGTACGCCTTGCCGTCGGCGACAGCCCAGCCGCGCAGATGGGGCATCTTGTAGACCGGCAGCTTCTCCTCGCCGCGGCCGTAGCCGCCGAGGATGCGGCGGGCGCCCTGCCCCGGCTGCCACAGGTCGAGCAGCGAGACGCCATCCTCGCCGAACAGGCCGGCCATGAAGTAGCGTCCGCCCGGCGTCACGAGGCCATCGTAGGGCTGCTTGCCGGCCGGGTAGCGCTGGGTGACCGGTGCCGCCGGCGTCGAGAAGTCGGTGACCCAGATCTCGCCCGCCTCGAACAGGGCGTAGGCGAAGCGGTTGCCCGACACGTCGGCCAGCCCCACCACCTTGGAGAACTGCCCCGGGGCATATTCCGCCGGGACCTCGGACACCAGCTCGAGGGTCTGCGCGTCGAAGGCCTTGATGCCGCCCGGCTCGTAGTTCTGGGCCACCACCAGGCGGCCGTCCTGGGAGATCGAGCCACCGATCGAATTGCCGGCCTGCACCACCCTGCGGTCGATCCGGCGGGCCAGCAGGTCCACCTTGGTGAGCCCGCCATCGCGTCCGAACACGTAGGCGTAGCGACCATCGCGCGAATAGGTGGCGTGGGCGTGGGACAGGTCACCCAGGCCCTCGACGCGGCCGAGGCTGGTCTGCCGGCTGTGATCCACGATCTGGACGCTGCCGGTCGCCCGCTCGATCACGATCCCGAGATCACCGGTGCCCCGGACCTCGGCGGTGGGTTGATGGGCGCAGGCCGAGAGCAGGAGCGCCGCGGCCGCGCACAGGGCCTGGCAACAGCGGACAAGGCGGCTCATGAGCCGGCTCCGAGCGCCACGGGCGGAAAGCCTTCCTGCAGGCGCTGGATGATCCACTCGGCTTCCGCCTCATTGACGAAGCGCGACCAGCCAGGCATCGGCGTGCCAGGCCGACCGGACATGACCGTCGCAACGAGGGACGCCGACGGCTTGCCGGCCAGGCTCTCGGGCAGCAGGGCCGGGCCGAGGCCGCCCTTGAGCGTCATGCCGTGGCAGGAGCCGCAGTCCTGCCGGACCATGCGCACCAACTCGGCGCGGCGTGCCGGCTCGGGTCCGGCCGCCTGCGCGGTGACGACGCCGAGGCCGGTCAGCCCCAGCAAGACCAGTACGTGCACCACCAGGGTCCGGTCCATCGTTCGCTCCCACTGCTTGACTGCCATGCATTCTGGAACTGGCCGCCGGGCGAGACCTTGACCGGCATCAATCCGGTCCCGCGGCCATGAAAACGGGCGCCGAAGCGCCCGTTTGCGATACCACCCCCCCTGCCCCAGGTCAGGGTTCGACCACGATCACGCCCTGCATCTCCGGGTGCGGCCCGCAGCGATAGGCGATGCGCCCGGGGGTCCTGAAGACATGGCTCCAGCTTTCGTCGGGAAAGAAGCGCTCGCTTTCCAGCGCCTTGCCATCGACGCTCAGCACGACGGAGTGGCTGGTGCGCTTCTCGTCATTGGTCCAGCGGACCGTATCGCCAACTCGGACGACCACCTCCGCCGGCTGGAAGGCGTAGTCCCGGATGTGCACCTCGACCGTCTCCGCGGCCGCCCCGAGACCGGTCAGGCTGATCGCCAGACCGGTCAGGGGCTTGCGCAGGAAGGGCAGCCGCGCGGGGGCCACGAGGCCTACTGCTTGACCGCCTGGATATCGCCCTCGGCGTCGATGCCGAGCCGATAGCCCAGGGACACGTGATGGAAGCGGCCGGTGGCGCTGTCGTCATGGATCGCCATGCCGAAGTTCACCGTCTGCCCCGATGCGAGGGCCACATCGCCCTCGCCGCCGGTCAGCTTGCGGGTGAAGGTGACGGTCCAGGTGTCGCCCTGCTTCTCGCCCTTGGCGTCCACCAGCGCGGTACCCCCGTCCATGACCCGCTTCTCGGCGATATAGCCGTCGTGCTTCTCGCCGTTGCTGCGCCACTGGATCAGGTCGTAGAACACGCCGCTGGCGAGGGAGCCGCCTTCCACGTACTTGGTCTTGTCCTTGTTGCCCTCGGGCATGGTGCGGGCATCCTGGTGGCAGGTCTCCCAGCAACCGGACAGATCGGCCCGCTCGACCTGGTTGGCCTCGAGCATGAAGGCGACCTTGACCGGGTTGTCCTTGTCCATCGCCGGCGCACCCGAGGCGGGCGGCTGCTTCCAGGTGAAGCGCAGGTAGAGATTGGCCCCATCGTGGGCCGCCTGGACCTTGACCGGAATCGCGGCGGCCTTGCCCTTGATCGGGCTCGGCTCGATCTTGGCGCCACTGACGATCTTCTTGCCCATGTCGCCGGTCTCCTCGGAGTGGCACTCGAGGCAGGAGTCGCCCCGCTTGAGGCCCCGCCAGCCACCGTGGGCCGAGCCGTTGACGATCCACTCGATCGGCGACACGCCGGGGTAGAAGAGGCCCACCGTGGTGGCCGGGACAGCGCTCCAGTCAGCCGGTTCAGCCGCCTGGACGCCGCCACAGCCGAGGGCGCCGATGAGGCCGATCGCGATGGCGGTTTGTCGTAGGTTCATGATTCGCTCCCGTATCTGGTTCGTGGTTGCGGACAGGCCCTCGTCAGCCTTCGTCCGCTTCGGTCATGCCTTCCGGCTTCTTGTGAGCAATGCCCTTGTGGCAGTCGATGCAGGTCATCTTGTCCTCGATCGCATAGCCGTGCTGCTTGCTCGCCCGCTTTTTCTGGGCCTCGACGTTCATGCCGTCGAAGCTGTGGCAGTTGCGACACTCGCGCGAGTCGTTGGCCTTCATCCGGGCCCACTCGTGGCGCGCCAGCTCGAGCCGCTTGGCTTCGAACTTCTCCTTGGTGTCGATGCTGCCAGTCAGTTTCCCCCACACCTCCTTCGACGCCTGGACCTTGCGAATCATCTTGTGGGTCCAGTCCTTGGGCACGTGGCAGTCGGAGCAGATCGCGCGGACGCCGGTGCGGTTGGAGTAGTGGATGGTCTGCTTGTATTCCTGATAGACGTTGTCCCGCATCTCGTGACACCCGATGCAGAACTCGAGGGAGTTGGTGGCCTCCATGCCGGTGTTGAAGCCGCCCCAGAAGAAGATGCCGGTAAAGAAGCCGACGATCAGCAGGGACAGCATCGAGTAGCGCGCGCTGGGCCGCTTCAGTTTCGCCCACAGGGAATCGCGTGCGCCTGGGTTCGAGGATGGATCCGTCACCTTGAGTCTCCCGAAGTCGGTGGAGCTGGAGTCTGGGACGCGGCGACCCCGGAGGGTCGCCGCGTGCGCTGCACGAATCTCAGTAGATGTCGTGCTGGGTGTTGAAGACGTTGAACTTGCCGGTCGGGGTGATCATCTTGGGATCGGTGATCACCTTCTTGACCTTCAGCGTCGCGTCGTCATACACCACGATGGCGGACTGGTCGGTCTTGCCGCCCCACAGGGAGATCCAGACCTCCTTGCCGTCGGCGGAGTACTCCGGATGCACCGCGCGCTTGACCGCCTTGGTCTCGGGCAGGCCCGAATCCTTGGCCACGTTCAGCACCGTGGGCGCCTTGTCCAGATCGTTGATGTCATACACGGCCACCGAGGTCGCGATGTCCTTCTCCGGGTTCAGCGGTGCATCGGCCCACAGATTCTTCGAATCCGGGTGGGTCTTCACGAACAGGTTGCCGGCGCCGATGTGCTTGACCTCGCGCACCACCTTCCAGGCGTTGTCCTTGTGCTTCTCCGGATCGGAACCGATCAGGGTCAGGACCGGGTCACCCAGGTGGCCGGTGGTCCAGACCGGACCGAACTTGGGATCGACGAAGTTCGCGCCGCGACCCGGGTGGGGCTTCTTGGCGGTGTCGACCAGGGCGGCCAGCTTGCCTTCCTTGGTGTCGACCACGGCCACCTTGTTGGAGGCGTTGGCGGCCACCAGGAAGTAGCGCTTGGTCGAGTCCCAGCCACCGTCATGCAGGAACTTGGCGGACTGGATCGTGGTTTCCTTGAGGTTGTCGATGTCGGTGTAGTCCACCAGCTTGATCTGGCCGGTTTCCTTCACGTTGATGACCCACTCCGGCTTGATGACCGACGAGACGATGGACGCCACGCGCGGCTCGGGGTGGTACTCGCCATCGACCGTCATGCCCCGGGTGCCGACGATCTTCAGCGGCTCGAGGGTCAGGCCGTCCATGATCGCGTACTGGGGCGGCCAGTAGGAGCCGGCCACCGCGTACTTGTCCTCGTAGCCCTCGAACTTCGACGTATCGACCGAGCGGGCATCGAAGCCGACCTTGACCTCGGCGACCACCGCGGGCTTCTCCATCCACAGGTCGATCAGGCTCAGGCGACCATCGCGGCCGATCACATAGACGTAGCGGCCGGAGGCCGACAGGCGCGAGATGTGCACCGCGTAGCCGGTCTTGACGATCGAGCGGATCTCCTTGGTGTCGCCGTCGATCAGGGCCACCTCGCCGGTGTCGCGCAGCGTCACCGAGAACATGTTCTTGAGGTTGAAGTCGTTCATCTGCTTGGTCGGGCGCTTCTCGACCGGCACGGTGACCTTCCAGGTGCCCTTCATGTCCGCCATCGAGAACTCCGGCGGCTGGTCCGGCTCGTTCTGGATGTAGCGGGCCATCAGGTTGATCTCGTCCTTCGACAGGATGTCGTCGAAGTTGACCATGCCGCCCTCGGTTCCGTAGGCGATGATCTTCTCGAGCCGCTTGGTGCCGAGCTTCACCGTCCCGCCCTCGAGGGTCGTGCCGTCCGGCAGCTTCTTGGTGAAGTGCGGCTCCAGGTTCTTGCCGGTCGCGCCCTTGCGCAGCACACCATGGCAGCCGGCACAGCGCTCGAAGTAGATCTTCTTGGCCGTCGCCTTCTCGGCATCGTTCATTGCCGTGGCATCGGCCGCGAAGGCTGTGCCGATCAGCATCGGCAGCGTTGCGAGCGCCAGAAGGCCAGCCAAAGTCTTACCACCCCGTTTCATCGCCTTTCTCCCTTAAAGATTCAGGACAGCGGCTAGTTCCGCTGGTCCGCAGAATGCCGCCGCCGTATTCGGGGTTCCTTGACTCGAGTCAATCTCGAATCCGTAGGCCCTTCGATACAGTCCGTATCAACCCTGAAGCACCCATGAACGGGAGAGCGGCAATGAACAGACTGACGGTCACTGCGGTCGAGGCGATGGACGATTCCCTGATGTCCCTGGGCAACCAGATCATGGCGCGGATGGCACGGGCCCGCGCGGTGCGCGGCGGCGGCCCTGCGGGTGGCACCGGCGAAGCCATGGTGGCGCGGCCTGGCCGGGCACCGGGCCAGGTCACCCTGGTCGGGGCCGGCCCCGGCGATCCGGACCTGCTGACCGTTCGCGCGGTGCGCCGCATCCAGGAGGCGGACGTGGTCGTCTTCGATCATCTGGTCGGCCCGCGGGTGCTGAACCTGATCCCGGAGAGCGCGGAGCGTGTCTACGTCGGCAAGGAAGCCGGACGCCACACCCTGCCCCAGGAAGAGATCAACAGCCTGCTGGTCGAGCTTTCGGCCCGCTTCCGCCGCATCGTCCGGCTCAAGGGCGGTGATCCCTTCGTGTTCGGTCGCGGCGGCGAGGAGCTGGAGCGCCTCGCCGATGCGGGCGTGAGCTTCGAGGTGGTGCCCGGCATCACCGCCGCCAGCGGCATCTCGGCCTATGCCGGCATTCCCCTCACCCACCGGGAGCACGCCCAGGCCTGTGTCTTCGTCACCGGCCACCTGAAGGACGGCACGCTCGACCTCGACTGGCCAGCGCTGGCGCGGCCGCGCCAGACCGTCGTGTTCTACATGGGGGTCGGCGCCCTGCCGCAGATCTGTGCGCAGATGCAGGCCCACGGCCTGCCGGCCGACCACCCTGCCGCGCTGGTCCAGGACGGCACCCTGCCCGGCCAGCACACCGTCGCAGGCACCCTCGAGTCCCTGCCCGCCCTCGCCCGTGAGCACGCCATCCGCCCGCCCGCCCTGCTGATCATCGGCACCGTCGTCAATCTGCACGCCCGCATCGGCTGGTACGAGGCAGCGGCCGCCGCGGCTGGCACGACCTGACGCGAGCGCTCTGCGCAGCCTGAAACCGGCGGCGCGAAGGAAGAAACCATGTCAGCCACCATGCACCACATCGACATCCCCTGCGCCCTGCGGCGCCTGCCGCTGTTCAGCGAGGTCTCCGAGGCGGAAATCGACATGCTCGCCGCCGCCACCCACGAGCGGCTGCTGCTGCGTGGCGAGACGCTGTTTCAGCAGGGCGACACGCCGAAGGGCTTCTATTACGTGATCCGCGGCCAGATCAAGCTGGCCTTCTCGTCCCGCCAGGGCAACGAGAAGATCGTCGAGGTGCTCGGTCCGAGCCAGAGCTTCGGCGAAGCGGTGCTGTTCATGGATCGCAACTACCCGGTGTTCGCCGAGGCTCTGGCCGACACCCAGCTCCTGTTGATCGACCGGGGCGTGGTGTTCCAGCTGATCGAGGACGATCCGGCCTTCGCCCGCTCGCTGCTGGCCGGCATGGCGATCCGCCTGCACGGCATGGTGCGCGACGTGGAGGCCTACTCGCTGCGCTCCGGTGCCCAGCGCGTGATCTCCTACCTCTTCTCCCTGTCGGACAGATTGCCGTGCGAACGCGCATCGGAAGCCCAGCTGACGGTCCAGCTACCGACCACCAAGCATGTGCTCGCCTCGCGGCTGAACCTGGTGCCGGAGACCCTGTCCCGCATCTTCCACGAACTCTCCGAAGAGGGGCTGATCTCGGTCCAGGGCCGGCAGATCACCCTGCAGGACCCGATCGCGCTGCGCGACTTCGACCGCTAGGGTCTGTCACGCGGCGAGCGAATCAAGCGCCGCGAGGGCCTTGTCGAAATCGAAGCGGGCGACGCTGCGGCGCACATCCTCGAAGGCCGGACCGAGGGCCTTCTCCGCGAGCGGCCTGTGCCGCTCGATCAGCGCGACACAGTCCATGTCCCCCTCGGACAGAAGCCCTCCCAGGCGGGCCCGGAACTGACGTATTGTCTGCTCATCGATGGCGTCGGCCACCGGCGCAGCGGCCGCGACCGTTTCCTTTGCGGTCCCGGCCGCAGGCATCCAGCGGGCAAGGACTTCGGCGAGCAATTCCGGCTCGACCGGCTTGCTCAGGAAGTCGTCCATGCCGGCCTCGGAGCAGGCCTTGCGATCCTCGTTGAAGGCGTTGGCCGTCAGCGCCACGATCGGTAGCGTGCTGCAGCTCTCCAGCGTGCGGATCGCCCGGGTCGCCGCCAGGCCGTCCATGACCGGCATCTGGACATCCATCAGCACCACGTCGAAGCGCTCGTCCCGACACGCCTGAACCGCCTCGCTTCCGTTCTGGACCGCGACCACCTCGAGGGACAGGTCGCCGAGCAGTTCCAGAATCACCTCCCGGTTGACCGGATTGTCCTCGGCGACCAGCACCCGCCCGCCCGGCTGGACGACGCCGGCCGGGCGCTCAACATCGCGCCGCTCAGGCATGTCGCCTTCCACAAATGGCACCGTGAACCAGAAGCGGCTGCCCTCGCCAGGAGTGCTGCTGGCCCCCACCTCGCCGCCCATCAGTTCCGCGAGGCGCAAGGTGATCGCCAGCCCGAGGCCGGTGCCACCGTATTTGCGGGTCGTCGACGCGTCGGCCTGCTCGAAGGCCCGGAACAGCCTCGCCAGCTTGTCCGGCGGGATGCCGATGCCGCTATCGCGGACCTCGAAGCACAGCATGTCGTCGCCATCGGTGCCGCTCTGGCGCGAGACCCGGATCGTGACACAGCCCTGTTCGGTAAACTTGACCGCGTTGTTGGCGTAGTTGAGCAGGGCCTGCCGCACCCGGGTGGCGTCGCCGCGCAGCACCTGAGGCACATCACCGGTTTCGACGGTGACCTTGACGCCCTTGCGATCGGCCGCATCGCCAACCATCGTGCGCACCTGTTCGAGGAGTTCGTCGAGGCGGTAGTCGCGGGCGTCCAGCTCGACCCGGCCGGCCTCGATCTTGGACAGGTCGAGTATGTCGTTGATGACCCGCAGCAGATGCTGTGCGGAAGCCGAGATCTTGCCCAGCCGCTCGCCCACACGGGGATCCTGGCTGTCCCGCTGCAGCAGATGGGTCAGGCCGACGATGGCGTTCATCGGCGTGCGGATCTCGTGGCTCATGTTGGCGAGGAAGGCGCTCTTGGCCCGGTTGGCCGCCTCGGCCCGCTGCCGCGCCTCGTCCAGTTCCGACGTGCGCTGGGTGACCAGGTCCTCGAGGTGGTGCCGGTGCCGATCGAGTTCGTCGGCGAGCCGCTTGCGCTCGGTGATGTCCTCGAGCACCGCGACATGGTGGGTGATCTCCCCCTCGCGCCGGATCGGGGCGACGGTGGCGGACTTGAAGCGCAGTTGCCCATCGCTCCCCTCGCTGCTCAGCTCGCCGCGCCAGACCGCATCCTCCCCGAGCATGCGCCGCACCACGCCGAAGACCGGATGCGCCCTATCCTCGCCGCCCAGCTGGGACAGGGGCGTCCCGATCAGCGTATCGGCCGCCAGCCGGTGCCGCCGGCAGAAAGCCTGGTTGGCGTAGGACACCACGCCGCCCACCGACACGATCAGGACGCTCTCCGGACTCTGCTCGACCACCTGGGAGAGCATCCGCAACTGATCCTGCTCCGCCCTTCGCTCCGTGACGTCGTTGAACACGGCGGCGAACTGGCCGCGCCGGGGCGAGTAGAGCTGGGTCTCGAAATAGCGGTCGAGGCTCGCCACGTGGCTCTCGAAGCTCTGCGGCTCTCCGGTGATGGCGGTGTGCACGTGGCGCTCGAACCAGGCCCACTCGAGTGCGGGAAACACCTCGAACACGGTACGCCCCACCACCTCGTCGGGGCTCAGCCCCATGACCTGCCGGTAGGCCGGGTTGGCGTCGATGAAGCGCCAGTCGCAGGGCACGCCCGCAGAGTCGAAGATCACCTCGCCGACGACAAAAGCCTCCTGCATGGACTCGAACAGGCTGCGGTAATTCGATTCGCTCTGGCGCAGCGCGTCCTCGGCGCGGGAGCGCTCCGTGATGTCTCGCGAGATGCCGAACAGGCCGGCCAGCCTGCCGCTTCCATCGTAGAGCGGCCCTTTCGTGGCGAGGAAGGTGCTCACGCCGTTCGGTGTGGTCAGCGTCTCCTCCTGACAGACGGTTTCGCCCTCCGCCATGATCTTCCGGTCGGCCGCCATGAGGGCCTCGGCCTCATCCCGCGGGAACAGGCTGCGATCGTCCCGGCCCAGTATGTTGCCGACCTCGCTGCCCGTGATCCGGGCCGCCGCGGGATTGAACAGGACATAGCGTCCCTCCAGATCCTTGGCAAAGATCGCATCCGTCGAAGCCTCCGCGATCGCCCCGACCATCTGCAGGGCCTGCAGCTTTTCCCGGCGGGCATCGTGCTCGACGCGGGCGAGACGCAGCGCCTGGCGCTCCCGCACCAGCCGGGTCAGCAGATAGGCCACGCCCATCGCCAGCAGCGAGGCGATCACGATCCAGACCGCGCTGGCCCGGCTGCTCGCCGTGGCCACGCTCCGGTCGAGGGTCGCCACCACATACCAGTCGCTGCCCCGGACCTCCTCCGCCACGCCGAGCACCGGCCGCCCCAGGGCATCGACGGCCTCCGCCAGGGCGCCCGCGGCCACGTCGCCGAAGACGACCCGGCTCTCGATGCTGCCGGCGAGGTCCTCGAAGCGCACGCGGCCACCGCTGACCAGATTGACGAGGTACACGCCGTCCTGGCGCAGCAGGCGAACGCTCCCCGGCTCGTCCGGTACCGGCCAGCCGGCGATCGTCGGCAGCAGGAAGACCGAGGGGTCGATGCGGAAGACCAGGGCGGCCCGAGCGGCCTCGCCACTGCGCGCCACCGGCGCGGCGACCAGGATCGACGGCCTCGGCGGCGCCCCGGCCCAGTGCATGTCCGAGAAGCTCACGCGCCGGAAGTCGATCGCCTGGCGGGCCAGGGCAAGCAAGGGCGAATCCGCCTCGGGCGCCGCCAGTCCCGGCGAAACGAGCACCGTACCGCTGTCCATGACGAGGGCGGTACCGTCCGCTTCCGACACCGCGGCATAGGCCACCAGCCAGCGCAGGGCCTCGCTGTGGGCATCGTCGTCACCGTCGCGCCAGTTCTCCACCAGCGTGTGAACGCCCGGATTGGCGGCGGCCAGTTCCGCCATCCGGCCGATCCGCTCGCGCCAGGTGGCCACCTCGCTGGCGCGCAGACTGGCGACGGTCCTGAGCCTTGCACCTTCCCGCTCCACGCCAAGCTCGTAGACATAGGCCATCGCAACAGCCGCCACGCCCAGGATCGCGAGCACGGCCAGCGCAAAGGGCAGGCGGGTGCGCACCGGCTGCCGGCGATCGGGGGCCGTGTCACGGGTTTGCAGCCGAAGCAGCAGGTAGAGCATCACCGCAGTGGCGGCGACAAACAGCCAGCCCTTTGCCGTCTGCACGACCGCCACCAGATGCGGGTCGGTCACCAGCTGGGCGACCAGGGCGTCGGAGAAGAGAATCCACAGCGCGGCGAAGGCGGCATACAGCAGCGCCGCCTTCAGCGCGAGTCCAGGGACACCTCGACTCGGCTCGACCGGTGGGGCAGGCACCTCATTCTGGCTCACGGTAGCGCTCGGCGATGCCGACGAAGGCCTCGAAGCCCTCCATGAAAGCCTCGATGATCTCCGGGTCGAAGTGGCTCTCCGACGACGCCTGCATGATCTCCCGGGCCTCCTCGTACGAGAAGGCGGGCTTGTAGACGCGGGCGTGGATCAGCGCGTCGAACACGTCGGCCACGGCCATCAGGCGGGCCGAAAGGGGAATCGCATCGCCGGCGAGACCGTCCGGATAGCCGCTGCCATCCCACTTCTCGTGGTGCCAGCGGGCGATCTCCTTGGCAAAGCGAAGGAATTCGAGGGGGCGCTCGACATCCACTTCGGCCTGTTCGATGGCGTTGCTGCCGAGTTCAGAATGGGTGCGCATCACGGCCCACTCCTCCTCCGTGAGCTTGCCCGGCTTGAGCAGGATCGCGTCCGGGATGCCGACCTTGCCGATGTCGTGCAACGGCGCGGAGCGGGCAAGCAGTTCGATGGCGTAGTCGGTCAGGACCGTCGAGAAGCGCGGCCGGTGGCGCAGCCGCTTGGCCAGCTCGCGGACGTAGCCCTGGGTCCGCAGGATGTGATTGCCGGTCTCCGGATCGCGGCACTCCGCCAGGTGCGCGAGGGCCCGGATCGTGACCGTCTGGGTCAGCTCGTTCTCCGCCATGCGGCGGGCCACCTCCTGCTCGAGCACGCTGTTGCGGCCGCTCAGGATGTCGCGGGCGCGTTTGGCCTCGATCTGGGTTCTCACCCTGGCCAGCACCACGGACGGCGCGATCGGCTTCGAGATGTAGTCGGCGGCCCCCATCTCCAGCCCGTGCTCCTCGTCCATCGCGTCGGACAGGGCGGTGACGAAGACCACCGGCAGGTCCGCCGTGCGGGGGTCGTCTCGCAACGCGGCGAGGGTCTGATAGCCATCCATGCCCGGCATCATGACGTCGAGCAGCACCAGCTCCGGTCGTGGCTCGAGGCGGGCATAGCGTAGCGCCGCCTCGCCACTGATCGCGGCGCGGACCCGGTAGCCGGCGCCGCGCAGGACATCTCCGAGGACGTCGAGATTTTCGGCGACATCGTCCACGACGAGGACAATCGGTTCGCCCGCGCAGTGGGTTTCATGGGTCATTTGGCCGGGACCTCCATCGAACTTTCGAGCGGTATCGTTTGGACAACGGTCGGTCCGGGCCGGGCTTTAGGCCAATTCGACGAAGCGCCCGGTTTCCCGGCAGCATCCGACACGGGCGGCTTGCGAAAGTCCGTCGTTTCGACAATACTGGAAATATGGATACGTTATCGGCATCCGAGCGTCTCGGCGCCCTCGGCCACGAAACCCGCCTCTCGATCTTCCGCCAGCTGGTCGAGGCCGGTCCGCCGGGCCTTGCCGCCGGCGCCCTCGGCGAGCGCCTCGGCCTTGCCCCGGCGACGCTCTCGTTTCACCTGTCGAACCTGACCCGTGTCGGCCTGATTCACGGCCGCCAGGACGGCCGATTCGTCATCTACTCGGCCGATTTCAAAGCCATGAACGCCCTGATCGCCTTCCTCACCGAGAACTGCTGCCATGGCCAGGCCTGCACGCCCGAGGGCGTGCCCGCCGAAACGCCCGGCTGCGGTCCCGCCTGCTGACTTCCCGAACCGCCCTCACGCTCACCCATGACCGACAAGACCTGGAACATTCTGGTGCTGTGCACCGGCAACTCGGCCCGCAGCATCATGGCCGAGGCCCTCTTCAACGTCCTCGGCGAAGGTCGCTTCCACGCCTTCTCCGCCGGCAGCCAACCGACCGGCCGCGTCCATCCGATGGCCATCGAGAACTGCCACGCCATCGGTTATCCGGCCGAGCACGTGCGCAGCAAGTCCTGGGACGAGTTCGCCGTGCCCGGGGCGCCGGAGATGGACTTCGTCATCACCGTCTGCGACAACGCGGCCAACGAGGTCTGCCCGGTGTGGCCGGGTCACCCCGCCACCGCCCACTGGGGCTTTGCGGACCCGGCCGCCGTGACGGGCGACGCCGCCGAGCAGCGGCGCGCCTTCGGCACGGTCTTCGCACAGATCCGCCGTCGGGTCGAAGTCTTCGCCAGCCTCCCGCTGGCCACCCTCGACCGCCTCGCGATCCAGCACGAGATGGCGCGCATCGGCGAGACGCCCGTCGCGGAGCGCGCGCCGTCATGAGCGCCCAGTGTGAAGTGATCGGCAAGCAGGCAGCCGGCGCGCCGATGAACATCTTCGAGCGCTACCTCTCCCTGTGGGTGACCCTGTGCATCGTCGCCGGCATCATCCTCGGCCAGACCCTGCCCGCCGTGGCGCAGGCGGTCGGCAGGCTCGAGGTGGCGCAGGTGAACCTGCCGGTGGGCCTGCTGATCTGGATCATGATCATCCCGATGCTGATGAAGATCGACTTCGACTCGCTGCACGAGGTGCGGCGTCAGAAGGCGGGCATCGGCATCACCCTGTTCGTGAACTGGGCGGTCAAGCCCTTCACGATGGCGCTGCTCGGCTGGCTCTTCATCCGCCACGTGTTCGCGCCGTGGCTGCCCGCCGAACAGCTCGACAGCTACGTCGCCGGGCTGATCCTGCTCGGCGCCGCGCCCTGCACGGCGATGGTCTTCGTGTGGAGCAACCTGTGCCGCGGCGATGCCAACTTCACGCTGACCCAGGTGGCCCTCAACGACCTCGTGATGGTCGTCGCCTTCGCCCCGATCGTCGCGCTGCTGCTCGGCGTGTCGGCGATCCCGGTGCCCTGGGACACCCTGCTGCTGTCGGTGGTGATGTACATCGTGATCCCGCTCGCCATCGCCCAGGCCGCGCGACGCCACCTGATGCGGGCTGGCGAGGCCCGCTTCCGCGCGGCGCTGGCGCGTATCGGCCCGTTCTCGATCGTCGCGCTGCTGGCGACCCTGGTGCTGCTCTTTGCCTTCCAGGGCCAGGCCATCGTCGAGCAGCCCCTGATCATCGCGATGCTGGCGGTGCCGATCCTGCTGCAGGGCCTGCTGATCGCGGCCCTGGGCTACTGGCTCAATCGCCGCTTCCGGGTCGCCCACTGCGTCGCCGGTCCGTCCACGATGATCGGCGCGTCGAACTTCTTCGAGCTGGCGGTGGCCGTCGCGATCGTGCTCTACGGCTTCGACTCCGGCGCGGCGCTGGCGACGGTGGTCGGCGTGCTGATCGAGGTGCCGGTGATGCTGTGGCTGGTATCGATGGTGAATCGCAGCAAGGCCTGGTATGAACGCGCCCTCGCCTGAGGTTCGCGCGGCGGTCCCTGCCGACTGGCCGGCCATCGAAGCGCTGCTCGATAGCGCCGGTCTGCCGCGCGCCGATCTGAACGAGACGGCCAGCGCCCGCTTCCTCGTCGTCGATGGCGAGTCGGGGCTGGCCGGCTGCATCGGCCTCGATCCCGCGCCGCCGCTGGGCCTGTTGCGCTCCCTCGCCGTCGTGCCCGATGCGCGCGCGGGCGGCCAGGGCCGCCGGCTCGTCGAAGCGCTCGAGGCCCACGCCCGATCCCTCGGGCTCGAAGCGCTGTACCTGATGACCCCGTCGGCCGCGCCGTTCTTCGCCCGACTCGGTTACCGTCCCGTCGCGAGCCTGCCAGGCCCCCTCGCCGATCATTCCCAGACCCGTGGCCCGTGCGCCGATGCCCAGGCCATGGGCAAGTCCTTTTCCGAGGAAATTGCCATGAAGACCCTCGACGTGTTCGATCCTGCCCTGTGTTGCCCGACCGGCGTCTGTGGTGTCGACGCCGACCCGGAGCTGGCCCGCTTCGCCGCCGATCTGGCCTGGCTTGGCGAGCAGGGCATCGCCGTCCATCGCTACAACCTTGCCCAGGATCCCGCCGCCTTCGCCGCCAACCCGCTGGTGGTGCGCGAGATGGAGGCCGGCATGGAGCGGCTGCCGGTGCTGCTGGTCGATGGCGAACTCGCCAGCACCGGGCTCTACCCGACCCGCGACCAGCTCGCCCGCCGCCTGGGCCTGGCCAAGCCGCGGATCACGATCGGCAGCGCCGGTGGCTGCACGCCCGGCTCGGGCTGTTGCTGAGCATCCACGATGCCGCTGCCGAGCCTCGACACGCGCCACCTCTTCTTCACCGGCAAAGGGGGCGTCGGCAAGACATCCCTGTCCTGCGCCTGCGCCCTGGCCCTTGCCGCCGCGGGCCAGCGGGTCCTGCTGGTGAGCACGGACCCGGCATCGAACCTGGATGAGGTGCTCGGCACCGCCCTGGGCGACACGCCGACCGAGGTGACCGGCGCCGACGGGCTGTGGGCCCTCAACCTCGACCCGACCGCCGCGGCGGCCGACTACCGGGAGCGGATGGTTGGCCCCTACCGGGGCATCCTGCCGGCGGCCGCGATTGCCAGCATGGAAGAGCAGTTCTCCGGCGCCTGCACCGTCGAGATCGCCGCCTTCGATGCCTTCTCGCGCCTGCTCGGCGACGCAGATGCCACGGCCGGCTTCGACCGGGTCATCTTCGACACCGCCCCCACCGGCCACACCCTTCGCCTGCTGACCCTGCCCTCGGCCTGGGATGCCTTCATCGAATCCAGCACCGGCGGCGCCTCGTGCCTCGGCCCCCTCGCCGGGCTGGAAAGGCAGAAGGCGCTATATGCCGCCTCGGTGGCACGTCTCGCCGACCCGTCCGAGACCACCCTCGTGCTCGTCGCCCGCCCCGAGGCCGCCGCCCTGCGAGAGGCCGCCCGGACCTGCGACGAACTGGCTGCGCTCGGCGTGCGCAACCAGCGACTGGCGATCAACGGCGTGTTCGACGCGCCGGCGCCGGACGACGCCGTGGCCGTCGCGTTCGCACAGCGGGGGCAGGCCGCCCTGGCGGACATGCCGGTGGCCCTGACCGGACTGCCGCGCAGCACCACCGGCTATCTGCCCAAGGGCACCACCGGCCTCGACGCCTTGCGGAGCCTGGCGGCGGATGCGGCGCCGTATCATCCCGCCGGCGCCTGCACGCCCCCTGCCCTGCCCGGCCTGGGCAGCCTCACCGATGCCCTCGCCCGCCAGGGCCATGGCGTCGTGATGACCCTCGGCAAGGGCGGCGTCGGCAAGACCACGGTGGCGGCGGCGATCGCCGTGGACCTGGCCCGGCGCGGACTGCCCGTCACGCTCACCACCACGGACCCGGCTGCCCACGTGGCGGCCTCCGTCGCCGAGGGTGTCGCGGGCCTTGAGGTCGAGCGCATCGACCCCGCCGCGGAGGTCGCGGCCTATCGCGCCTCGGTGCTGGCCCGCGTCGGCGAGGCGTTCGACGCCAGGGGCAGGGCGATGCTCGAGGAAGACCTGCGCTCGCCCTGCACCGAGGAGATCGCCGTCTTCCATGCCTTCGCCCGGACCGTGGCGGCGGGGCAGAACCGCATCGTCGTGGTGGACACCGCACCGACCGGCCACACGATCCTGCTGCTCGACGCCGCCGAGGCCTACCACCGGGAGGTGCTGCGCAGCCGCGGCGAACTGCCCGATGCGGTGCGCACCCTGCTGCCGAGGCTGCGCGACCAGGATTTCACGCGGATGCTGATCGTGACCCTGGCCGAAGCGACCCCGGTCCACGAGGCGGCCGCGCTGCAGGCCGACCTGCGTCGCGCCGGCATCGAACCCTGGGCGTGGCTCATCAACCAGAGCCTCGCCGCCAGCGGCACCGCCGATCCATGCCTGGCGGCCCGCGGCATCCACGAGCTGCGCTGGATCGACGAGGTCACGACCCGCCATGCCGGGCGCACCGCCCTGACGCCCTGGACCGCCGGCCCGCTCGAGGGGCCGGCCGGACTTTCCACGCTGACGCCCTCGCAAGAGGATGGCCCCGCGACGCGACGGACCTGAGCGGCTCCCAGCCCCCGTTCGTCGCCCGGTCCCGACACGACCGGCGCGCCCGAACGGTGCGTTAAGCGCCGATTAATCTCCGCCGCTGACTGTTCCCCTGACGCGTATTCAACTGCCAGGGGACACCATGCGACACCACATCCGGAACCGCTCACACCATCGCCGCTTCGCCCTCGCGATGCTCGCCACGACACTCATCGGCCTGGCGGGCTGCGGGGGTGGCGGTGGCGGCGGCGAAGGCGACGAGGTCGTCGACCTCTCCCCGACGGACAGCAGCACGACCGGCGCCGCGTCAAGCGCGGGCTACACGCTGCTGGCCTGGAACGATCTGGGCATGCACTGCGTCGACGGCGAGGACTACTCGGTGTTCTCGATCCTGCCGCCGTACAACAACCTGCACGCCCAGCTCGTGCGCAATGGCGAGCTGGTGACCGGTGGCGTCACGCTCACCTTCGAGTCCCTCGCCGACAGCCAGGGCTCGATCAACACCACCAGCGTCGGCAAGACCAACTTCTGGTCCTACGCCGCAGCGCTCTACGGCGCCGACCTCGCGCCGGACGAAGGCCTGACCGGCCTGCGCACCGCTTCCCGCACGCCCCAGGCCCTGACCTGGAACGCCGAGCACCGCTGGTACGAGGCCGAGGGCATCCCGATCACGCCGATCGACGACGCCGGCCAGCGCAACACCTACCCGCTGGTCAAGGTCGTGGCCCGCGACGGTGCCGGCAATGCCGTGGCCACCGCCAGCGTCGTCCTGCCCGTCTCGAGCGAGATGAACTGCGTCGCCTGCCACGGCTCCGACAGCGTGCGCGACGATGCCCGGCCGACCGCCGGCTGGGTGGGCGACAGCGATCCGGAGAAGGACTGGAAGCGCAACATCCTGCGCCTCCACGACGAGAAGCAGGCCGGCAACGCCGATTTCGCCGCCGCGCTGGCAGAGCGCGGTCACCTGCCCGCAGGCCTGGAAGCCACGGCAGCGTCGGGCAAGCCGATCCTGTGCGCCGGCTGTCACGCCTCGAACGCCCTGCCCGGCACCGGCATCGACGGCATCGCGCCGCTCACCCGGGTGCTGCACGCCTCCCACGCGACGGTCAGCGATCCGGCCAATGGCCGACAACTGGGCGCGGCCGGCGACCGGGACGCCTGCTACCTGTGCCACCCGGGCTCCAGCACCCAGTGCCTGCGCGGCGCGATGGGCGACGCCGTAGACGCGCAAGGCAACGCCGCGATGGGCTGCCAGGACTGCCACGGCGGCATGGCCCAGGTGGGCAGCGCCTCGCGGCAGGGCTGGCTCGACATGCCCAACTGCCAGAGCTGCCATCAGGACGGCCAGCGCCTGACGCGGGCCGTCGATGCGGCCGGGGTGCCGCTCGCCGCCAGCGACACCCGCTTCGCCACCCAGCCGGACACCCCGGCCAGCGGCATCAGCCTGTACCGCTTCAGCACCGGCCACGGGGGCCTCCAGTGCGAGGCCTGCCACGGCGCCACCCACGCCATCTATCCCTCGTCCCACGCCAGCGACAACCTGCTGTCGATCGGCGTGCAGGGTCACGCGGGCACGGTGGCGGAGTGCGCCGCCTGCCACCAGGACGGTGTGCCCCTGACCACCACCGGCGGCCCCCATGGCATGCACACCACCGGCGCCACCTGGGTCTCTCGCCATGAGGACGCGGCCGAGCGCAATCCGGGCCAGTGCCGGGCCTGCCACGGCGACGACTATCGCGGCTCGCCGCTCGGCGCCGTCGCGACCACCCGGTCCTACCGCGCCGAGGGCAAGACCGTGCGCTACGCGGCCGGCGACGAAGTCACCTGCTACGACTGCCACAACGGGCCGGACGGCGATTGACCGCAGGGCGGTGGCAGCCGAATGCCTTGATTCGTATCAACCCGGCATAAGGCGCTGGGGCGCCGACACGCCGACAATGGCGGGCTTTGACCGGCGCCCCGCCTGCTCGATGACCCGCATGGACAGCCACCGCCACGCCACTGCCAGCCAGGCCCTGCTCGACTTGCTCGAGGAGGAAGCGAAGACCTTCCTCGGTATCTCCGCGCGCCTGCAGGGCATCTGCCCGTCCCATCACGCGCCCGAGCGCTGCCATTGCCGGAACGGGCCATCCAGCCGCTGCACCCACCGGCTGGTCGAAACCGCCGAGGCGATCGTGCAGTTCTGCGAGGAACATTTCGCGGCCGAGGAGCGCCTCCTGCGCCACGCCGGGCTTCACGCCAGCCATCCGGCCCAGTGGTGGTCACACGCCCGCGACCACGCCGATTTCCTGGCCCGGCTCCACCGCTGCGTCGAGGTCGTCGAGCACGCCGCCCCCTTCCACGCCATCGCCGACCTGGTCTCGCTGTTCGAGCGCTTCTGGCTCGCCCACAGCCTCGACCACGACCGCCCGGCCGTCGTGGCGATCGACCGCGGCTGAGGCCTCGCGCGCCGCTGTCGCGAAGCCGACAATCGGCACGGGCGCACCGCAGCAAATCCGTCACACGAGCCGCATGGCCCGGCCAGGCCCCCCGTCGGCCGGGGACTTCCGGCGCTGGTATCGGTCTTGCACGGCAAGGCCATGGACACGACCATCGCCCCCCCGTCACACACCCGGACCGACCCGCCCGGCCACCCGGGCGACGCCGTGCTGGCCTACCACCTCGCGACCTCGCACCGCTTCGACCGTTACGCGCGCGGGCCGGAGACCCTCGACTGGGACGCCCAGCCGGCCGCCTTCCGCAGCTACCCGGGCAGCCCGGCGCGACCGCTGCCCCTGATTGACGATCTCCTGGACGGGCGCACGGATGATCCGCTGCGCGCGGCCCTGCAGCGCCCCTTCGATGCGCTTTCGACAAGCCCACCGGTGCCGGTGACCATCGCCAGTCTCGGCGCCCTGCTGCAACTGGCCTGCGGACTGACGGCGTGGAAGACGCTGGGCCCGGACCGCTGGGCGCTGCGGGCCAATCCGTCGAGCGGCAATCTCCACCCGGTCGAGTGCTGGCTGGTGAGTGAGGGGATCGACCCGCTATCCGACGGGGTCCACCACTACCGACCGGAGGACCACGCCCTCGAACTGCGCGCCTCGGATCGCCAGGCCGCGGGCGCCTCCCGCCTGCACATCGCCCTGTCGACGGCGATGTGGCGGGAAGCGTGGAAATACGGTGAGCGCGCGTTCCGGTACTGCCAGCTCGACGTGGGTCACACGGTCGGCGCACTGCGTTATGCCGCGGCGGTCCTGGGGTGGACCCTGCACAGCGAGTCCGGTGTGGACGGGGCCAGCCTGGCGACCCGGCTGGGGCTCGACCGGCACGCCGACTACCCGGCCCGGCGTGAGGCCGCGACCGAGCGCGAAGAGGCCGAGCTGGTGCTGGCGCTCGGCGCCCCGGGCCTGGTGGCGGGCGCTGACCCGGTGCGCTGGCGGGATCGGGCCGCCAGCGCCGACTGGCATGGGCGGGCGAGTGAGCTGGACCCCCGCCCCTTCTATCGCTGGCCGGCAGTCGACGCCATCGCCCGGGCGACCCGGCCACCGGCCGCGCCACCGGAGGCGCCCAAACCAAGCGCACCGCCGCCAGGCCGGCAGCGGCGGCGCGAAGCAGGCGCCGTCGAGCTGATCCTCGGCCGACGCAGCGCCCAGCGCTACGACGCCGGCTTCGTGATGCCACGCAAGTCTCTGGTCCGTCTGATCAACGCCCTGATGCGCCGCGGAGCGCCGCCCGCGGACGCCCTGCCCGCGAGCACCGAACTCGACCTCCTGCTGATCATCCACCGGGTGCGGGGCATCGAGCCCGGTGTCTATCTTCTGCCGCGGGCCAGCGACGACGGGCTGCGCCAGCACCTGGCCCAACGCCATCCGCGCCTGCTGCTCCCCGGCCCGATCGCCGGCTCGCCGCTGCGCTGCCTGGCTACCCTCGCGCCAGCGCGGCTGGCCGAGATCGCCCGCCGCCTGCACTGCCACCAGGCCATCGCCGCCGACGCCTGCCTCGCGATCGCCTTCGTCGCCCCCCTCGAGCAGGGACTCTCCGGACATCCCGAGCGCTACCGGACCCTGCACCGCGCGGCTGGTCTGCTCGGCCAGCAGCTCTATCTGGAGGCCGGCGCAGAAGGCCTGGCCGGGACCGGGATCGGCTGCTTCTTCGACGGCCCGGTGCGCCAGTTCCACGGCCTCGACGACAGCCCCTGGCACACCGTCTACCACTTTGCCATCGGCATGGCGCTCCACGACCAGCGGATCGGGACAGAGCCTGCCTACGGCGCCGACAGACTCGCCCGCTTCAGCCAGGAGGACACACCGTGACCCCCCAACGCAAGGCATCGCGCCGCATCTCGGCCCAAGAAGCCGCCGAACGGCTCCTCGCCCACCGCTGCGGCACAGCTCCGGGCGTCGAGGTGCTCGACGCCCGCGACCTCGCCCACTACCGTACCGCGCACATTCCCGAGGCCGGCCACCTCACCCAGGCGAACTTCGGGCCCCTCGTCAGGCGCCTCCCCCGCGACGTGCCGCTGCTGATCTACTGCTACCACGGCAACGCCAGCCAGGGCTGGGCGGAGGCCTTCGCCGACTTCGGGTTTGCCGAGCCGCTGAGCGTGGATGGTGGCTTCGCCGCGCTGGTCGCCGCGCTCGAGCCCCCCTCGGCGCCCTCTGTCACCGAGAGCGCAAGTGAGGCCCTGCTGTCCTTCCTCGCCGCGCAGAACGCCGACACCCGCGCGCTCGACGCACCCGGCCGACACGGCCTGACGCCGCTGATGCGGGCGGCGCTGGACGGCTCGCCGGCGCTGGTGGCCGAACTGATCGCAGCCGGTGTCGATGTCCGGGCCCGCAACGAGGACGGCAACAACGCCCTGTGGCTGGCCTGCGTGTCGGACTCGCCGGAGATCGTCCGGCTGCTGGTGGACGCGGGGCTCGACATGGATAACCGCAACCTGGTCGGTGCCACGGCGCTGATGTACTGCGCCTCGGCCGGCAAGCCCGCCCTCCTGCGCCTGCTGCTCGAACTGGGTGCCGACCCCCTTCTGACCAACCAGGACGGCGCCCGCGCCGTGGATCTCGCTGCCACCCGGGACTGCCTGAAGGCGCTGCGCCACACCGTGCGTCGTCTTGCCGAGGAGTTCCCCACATGAAGGTCCGCGCCCTGACCCACCTCCTCGACGCCCTGTCCCCGCAACTGGCGACCGGCCACCTCCGCGTCAGCGCCAGCTGGCGCAACAACGAGCAGGCCCTCGGCCTGGAGCACGGCGCCGATCCGGCGCTGATGGCCTACGTGTTCACCTACGGCCAGCCCCTCGGCCGCTACGGCCTCGACCTGGGCTACCCCGACCTCGCCGACGCCGCAGCCGCCGGCGTGCCGCTGGTGCAGGAGCACCTCGACCTGCCGGCGCTGATCGGCATTCTCGGCAGCCACTTCGACCTCCACCCGATTCCCCACTGAGTTTCAGGAGCGCCACCATGAGCCGCATCGGCATCTTCTTCGGCACCGACACCGGTCACACTCGACGCATCGCCAAGCTGATCGCGAAGCAGCTCGGCGACATCGCCGACCCGCCCCTCAACATCAACCGGGTTGGGATCGCCGAACTGCTCGCCTACGACGCCCTGATCCTCGGCACCCCGACGCTCGGCGATGGCGAACTGCCCGGCCTGGAAAGCGGCTGCCAGACGACAAGCTGGCTCGAGTTCATGCCCCAGCTGGCGACGGCCGACCTCTCCGGCAAGCGCATCGCGCTGTTCGGCCTCGGCGATCAGGAGAAGTACCCGGACGCCTTCTGCGACGCGATCGCCCTGCTCTACGACGCGGTGACCGAAAGGGGCGCCACGGTGGTGGGCGAATGGCCCGATGAGGGCTACACCTTCACCAGCTCCCAGGCGATCGTCGACGACGCCTTCATGGGCCTGGCGCTGGACCAGGATAACCAGGCGGCCCTGAGTGAGGCACGCGTGACCGCCTGGCTGGCCCGCGTTCTCCCCAGCCTGACGGGCGCAGAGGCGGCTGCCTAGGGTCTGTGGACATTTGTATGGCGGATCGCGTTGAGACTTTGAGCCTGTGCCACAAGGCGCGGGAGGAAGGCAAGGGTGGCGGTCCACTGCGGGCTTTGCACAGCCCGCCGGCTTCGCTGGCG
>JAGRGD010000264.1 GCA_020445665.1 Rhodocyclaceae bacterium | reverse complement strand
CTGTGAGCCCGCGCCACTTCGTTGCGCTCGTCGCCAAGGGGGCCACCCTTGCCTTCCTCCCGCGCCTTGTGGCACAGGCTCAAAGTCTCAACGCGATCCGCCATACAAATGTCCACAGACCCTAGCGACCGGCTACCAGTGCTTCCGGATTTACCGAGGTGCCGTTCAGAAACACCGACCAGTGGACATGGGGCCCGGTCGCCCTGCCGCTGACGCCGGAGCGGGCGACGACCTCGCCGGCGCGGACCTCGTCACCGACGGCCACGTCGATCCGGGACAGATGGCACAGCATGCTGATCAGGCCCTGGCCATGGTCCACGAACACCGTGCGGCCGTTGAAGAAGTAGTCTCCCGTCAGCGTCACGCGCCCCGCGGCGGGTGCCTTGACCGGGGTGCCGACCGGCACCGCCACGTCGAGCCCGCTGTGGGGGTTGCGGGGCTCGCCGTTGAAGGTGCGGCGCAGCCCGAAGGCCGACGAGCGGCGGCCGGTCACCGGCAGGCTCAGTGACAGGCTCGCCGGCGCAGTGTCACGCCAGGCCCGCTTGGCCCGGTCCTGGGCATCGCGTTCGCGCTGATAGCGGGCGAGGTCTTCCGGGTTGGGATTGACGTGGCGCTTGTTGCGCACGCGCAGGTGCTGGACCGGGTAGTCGAAGGCTTCGACCGTGAAGGGAATGGCGCGTGCGGTGCCTTCCGGGTCGCGTGCCTCAAGGGTCATCCAGCCCGGCTGGGCGTCCAGCGGGATTCCGACCACGGCTTCCCACTGGCCGGCATGGCGATGGACCAGAACGCGCTGGCCGAGAAAGCTGACGGAAGGGGGGGGTGCCTCCGCAGGACCGACTGCCAGCCGCAGCACGCCGCCGGGGTGCGAGACGGCCGACCCGGCCCACACGACTTGCGCGAGACACGCGAACACCACAAGAATCAGACTTCGAACACACATGTTGGACTGAGCGAATGATCGACGCCAAGGCATCCTCGACCCGGGCCATCGTACTGTTTGCGCACGGCGCGCGCGACCCCGAATGGGCCGGTCCGGTCCGGCGGCTGGCTGCGCGGCTGACGGAACGGGATCCGTCGGTCCGGGCCGTGCCGGCCTTCCTCGAGTTCATGACGCCCGGTCTGGACGCCGCGGTCGATGCGCTGGCCGAAGACGGGACCGGCGAGATCCTCGTCGTGCCCGTATTCCTCGCCCAGGGCGGGCACCTGAAGCGCGACGTGCCGGTGCTCGTCGAGGCCGCGCGCGCGCGTCACCCCGGCATTGACATCCGTCTGGTTGCGCCCGTCGGCGAGGACGACGGCGTGCTCGATGCAATGGCCGAGTTTGCACTGGCGAGTCTGAGCGACAGGTAGTCGCGTGGACCAGGTCTTCGCCGCCCACCACCCCCGGGAGGGGGTCGCACTGGCCCAGCAACTGGCCGAAGGCTGTGAGCGGTCGAGGGAGGTCGCCTTCGGGCTCGCCGAACTGATCACGAACGGGATCGAGCATGGAAACCTGGGGCTGGGCTTCGCGCTCAAGTGCCAGTTACTTTCGGCCGGACGCTTTGAATCCGAACTGGCGCGGCGGCTTGCCGATCGGCCGGACTCGCGGGTGCTCGTGACCGTGACCCGATTGCCGGATCTGGTGCGCTTCGTCGTCGAGGACCAGGGCGGCGGCTTCGACTGGCGTCCCTGGCTCAGGCCCGACCCGGCCCGCGCGTCGGCGCCCAACGGGCGGGGTATCGCGCTGGCGCGGGACACCTGCTTCGCGTCTCTCAACTACCGGGCGCCGGGCAACGTGGTCGAGGCCCTGGCGGTTCGCGCCGCCTGATCGAACCGCCCCACCCTAAAAAGGTGACCCCGGTCACACAAGCCGCCGATGCGCTTGACCGGTCTTAGTATAAGAATATACTGATATACATGAAGACCCCTCTCGCCTTCCTCGCTCTCGCCGCGGCACTGGTGCTGCCGGTTCATGCCCAGTCGCCCGAATCCGTGCGCGTCGATGCCAGCCCAGTCCTTGCCGCCTATCCGGCCGAGGGTGTCGTCGAGGCGGTCCGCAGCGCCACGCTCGCGGCCCAGACGCAGGGACGCATCCTCGAGATGTCGGTCGATGCCGGCGACCGGGTTCGACGTGGCGATCTGGTCATCCGTATTGACGCGGCCGAGGCGGCCCAGGCGGTCGCCGGTGCCGAGGCACAGGTCGAGCAGGCGCGAGCCAACGCGATCAACGCCCGCGCCCAGTTCGAGCGTACCCGCGGCCTGTTCGAGCAGAAGTTTGTCAGCAAGGCGGCCCTCGATCAGGCCGAAGCGGCCCTGCGTGCCGCCGAGGCGGCCCTGAGGGCGGCCGAGGCGGGCAGGGGGCAGGCCACCGTGGCGCGGGGCTTCGCCAGCCTGGCCGCGCCGATGGATGGCATCGTCGCCCGCCGCGACGCCCAGCCGGGCGAGATGGCCCAGCCAGGACGGGCCTTGCTGACGATCTACGATCCGACCGAGATGCGGGTCGTCGCCGACCTGCCCCAGTCGCGCCTCGAGGCCCTCCGACAAGGCCCGCTCAGTGCTCGGGTCGAGTTTCCCGACAGCGCGCGCTGGGTCGAGGCCACGACGGTCGAGCTGATTCCGACCGCCGACCCGCGCACCCACACGGTGCAGGCCCGGGTCGGCCTGCCGGCCGAGTTCGCCGGGGTCCTGCCCGGCACCTTCGCGCGGGTGCATTTCGCCACCGGCGAGCAGAACCGGATTGGCGTACCGCCGGCGGCGGTGGTGCGGCGGGGCGAGATCACCGGTGTCTATGTCCAGCGCGAGGATGGCCGCTTCGTGCTGCGTCAGGTGCGCCTGGGCGAACTACTCTCCGATGGGCGGATCGAGGTGCTGGCCGGGCTGGCGCCGGAGGAGTCGGTCGCCACCGACGCGGTCAAGGCGGGGATCGCGCTCAAGCGCGGTGCCGCCCGCTAGGAGCGTGACGATGTCCGAGCCGACCGACCGGATGGGGGTCTCCGGCCGCATCGCCGCGGCCTTCCAGCGCAACGCCCTGACGCCCCTGCTGGCCCTGGTCCTCTTTCTGATGGGGGTCTTCGCGACGCTGATCACGCCGAAGGAGGAGGAGCCTCAGATCGACGTGACGATGGCCAACGTGCTGGTGCCCTTCCCGGGGGCCTCGGCGCAGGACGTGGAGGCCCTCGTCTCCCGTCCGGGCGAGCAAGTGCTGTCGCGCATTGCCGGGGTCGAGCACGTCTATTCCGTCTCGCGGCCGGGCATGTCGGTGATCACCGTGCAGTTCGAGGTCGGGGTCCAGAGCAACGACGCGCTGGTCCGCCTCTACGACACCATCGATTCCCACAGCGACTGGCTGTCGCCCCAGCTCGGCGTCATGAAGCCGATCGTCAAGCCGAAGGGCATCGACGACGTGCCGATCGTCGCGCTGACGTTCTGGACCGATGACCCGGCACGCTCGGGCTTCGAACTCCAGCAGGTCGCCCGCGCCACTGAAGTGGAGATCAAGCGCATCGCCGGCACCCGCGACGTCACGACCATCGGCGGGCCGGGCCACGTGGTCAAGGTCGAGATGATGACCGAGCGGATGAACGCCTATGGCGTCACCGCCCAGGATCTCAAGGCCGCGCTGCAGATCTCCAATGCGTCGCTGCCGGCCGGCACCCTGACCGCAGACAACCGCGACGTGCTGGTTCAGACCGGCACCTACCTGGAGTCGGCCGACGATGTGCGCCGGCTGGTGGTGGGCACCAACGAGGGCAAGCCGGTCTTTATGCAGGACGTCGCCGAGGTCACCGACGGGCCTGGCGAGAATCGCCAGTACGTCTGGTTCGGGACCGGCCCGGCGGCGGAGCAGCGAGGCATTGTCCAGCAGGGCCTGCATCCGGCAGTGACGCTGTCCGTGTCGAAGAAGCCGGGTGCCAATGCCTCGGACGTGGCCGATGCGGTGATTGCCCGCGCCGAGTCGCTGAAGGACACGGTGGTGCCGGAGGGCGTCGAGGTCACCGTGACCCGCAACTACGGGCAGACCGCCTCGGACAAGGCCGAGAAGCTGATCGGCAAGCTGGTGTTCGCCACCTCGGCGGTGGTGGCGCTGGTCTTCTTCGCCCTGGGCTGGCGTGAGGCGCTCATCGTCGGCCTCGCGGTGGCGCTCACGCTGGCGGCGACGCTTTTTGCATCCTGGGCCTGGGGCTTCACGCTCAACCGGGTCAGCCTGTTCGCGCTGATCTTCTCGATCGGCATCCTGGTCGATGACGCGATCGTGGTGGTCGAGAACATCCACCGCCACCATGTGCTCGAGCCGGCGAAGCCCCTGTGGCAGCTGATTCCCGGCGCGGTGGACGAGGTGGGCGGTCCGACCATCCTGGCCACCTTCACGGTGATCGCGGCGCTGCTGCCGATGGCCTTCGTGAGCGGCCTGATGGGCCCCTACATGAGCCCGATCCCGATCAATTCCTCGATGGGCATGTTCATCTCGCTGGCCGTGGCCTTCGTCGTCACGCCGTGGCTGGCACAGCGGATGCTGAAGAAGGCGCCGATACACGCCGAGGGCGAGGATCGCATGACCGCGGTCCTCGACCGGATCTTCCGACGCATCATGAGCCCACTGCTCGATGCCAGGCGGGGTCGCCGCAACCGGGGGCTGCTGTGGCTGCTGATCCTTGGCCTGATTGCGGCGTCGGTGTCGCTGGCGGTGGTCAAGCTGGTGGCGCTCAAGATGCTGCCGCTGGACAACAAGAGCGAGTTTCAGGTGGTGCTCGACATGCCGGTGGGAACGCCGGTCGAGCAAACTCAGCGGGTGCTGCAGGAGATCGGCGCGTATCTGCGGGAAGTCCCGGAAGTGACCGACTTCCAGACCTACGCCGGGACCGCCAGCCCGATCAACTTCAATGGCCTGGTGCGGCAGTACTACCTGCGTGCGGCGCCCGAACTGGGCGACATCCAGGTGAACCTGGCCGACAAGCAGCACCGGGATCGCTCGAGCCACGAGGTGGCCATCGCGGTGCGCGAGCGGGTGGCCGCGATCGGCCGCCAGCACGGCGGCAATGCGCGGGTGGTCGAAGTGCCTCCGGGGCCGCCGGTGATGGCGCCGATCGTCGCCGAGGTCTATGGCCCGGACTATCAGGGCCAGCTCGAGGTCGCGCGGCGCATCCGCGGCGTGTTCGAAGCGACGCCGGACATCATCGCCGTCGACGACTCGATCGATGAGGTGGCGCCGAAGGTGGTGCTGCGGGTCGATCAGGCCCGCGCGGCACTGATCGGCGTGGCCCAGGCCGATGTGGTGGAGGTGCTGCGCCTGGGGCTGGCCGGGGAGTCGGTGACGCCGGTGCATGGCAGCGACAACAAGTACGAGGTGCCGGTGCACGTCCAGCTACCGGCGGGCCGGCAGGCGCGCCTCGAGGAACTGCTGGCGATGCGGGTACGAGCGCGCGACGGGCACCTGGTGCCGATCTCCGAGGTGGTGCAGGAGCGGCCCAGCCAGCGCGAACAGGTGATCTACCACAAGGACCTGCTGCCGGTGGTGTATGTCACCGGCGACATGGGCGGCGTGCTTGATTCGCCCCTCTACGGGATGTTCGACATGCGCAGCGCGATCTCCGGGCTCGCCCTCGACGGGCCACGCCTCGCCGGCAGCGTGGACGAATACTTCATCTCGCAGCCGGCCGACCCCTATGCGGGCTACAGCATCAAGTGGGACGGTGAGTGGCAGGTGACCTATGAGACCTTCCGCGACATGGGCATCGCGTATGCCGTTGGCCTGATCCTGATCTACCTGCTGGTGGTTGCCCAGTTCAAGAGCTATCTGGTGCCGCTGATCATCATGGCGCCGATTCCGCTGACGGTGATCGGCGTGATGCCGGGCCACGCGCTGCTGGGTTCGCATTTCACCGCCACCTCGATGATCGGCATGATCGCCCTGGCCGGCATCATCGTGCGCAACTCGATCCTGCTGGTGGATTTCATCAACCACCAGCGGGGGCAGGGCATCGACTTTGCAGAAGCCGTGATCCGGGCGGCCAGCGTCCGCGCCAAGCCGATCGGCCTGACGGCCCTGGCGGCCATGATCGGTGCCCTCTTCATTCTCGACGATCCGATCTTCAACGGCCTTGCCATCAGCCTGATCTTCGGCATCTTCGTCTCCACCGTGCTGACCCTCGTGGTGATCCCGGTGCTCTATTTTGCGGCCCGTCACAAGCAAGCGGGGCGGGCCGATCCTGAAGGAGCGCAGTCATGAACCTGACCGTCAACCAGTTCGTCCGCATCTTTGCCGGCGCTTTCGTCCTGATCTCCCTGGCGCTCGGCGTCGAGGGCTCGCCGCTGTTCGTCAGCAAGAACTTTCTGTGGTTTACCGCTTTCGTTGGCGCGAACCTGTTCCAGAGCGGCTTTACCCGGTTCTGCCCCCTCGAGAACATCCTGCGGAAATTCGGGGTCAAGGACTCGATCGGCTGCGCCTGAGCCCCGTCTATGCCAGGTGGGAAGGCGCGGGGCGTGGCCGCCGCGCCCGGCCTGGCGTTCGCGCTCGTCGGAACAGGGGGCGACGACGCTCAACTTGGTGGTCCCGACGCCGTTAAGGCGTGAATGCGTTTCTTCGTGTCCCAACCCCGGCCCCGCACTGCGTTCGACATGCGCTTGCCCATGGGCGTGCCTGCGGCGACCGACCGCGGAAAGCGGTCCGAGTTGGTTGCCCTGCTGGTCTTCGTCGCCTGTGCCTCGCTGACCCTGCTGGTGACGTTCCGCCTGGTGGCGGCCGATGTCGCGAGCGAAGAGCGGACCCTCAATGCCGCGATTGCCGACATGCAGACCCGCCTCGAAACGCGCTTCGGGGACCTGCGCCTGTTCCTGCTGTCGGCCAGCGCCTTCGTGGATGCCTCCGAGCAGGTCACCGAAGACGAATGGCAACGCTTCGTGTCCCATTCCGCCGCCGAACTGGAAACCCGTGGCGGGATCGCGGCGATCGGACTGATCGAACGGGGGCCGGGGCGCGGCGATGATCGCGCAGGCGGGGACCTTCAGATGCGCTTCGTCGCGCCGCCCACGCCGGCCAACCGGGAACTGGTGTCCTCCAACCTTGCGGCTCAGAGTCAGGTGAGCGATGCCATCGCCAAGGCCATCGCCCAGCGCGGATCGGTGCTGACGGCGCCCATCCGGCTGTATCGCGTGGCCCTGCCCAACGATCTCGAGGTGGCATGGCTGCATCCCGTTTTCTTCCGGCCTGACGACCCCCGCGCGCCGCAGGGCGTCAATTCCGGGCCCCGGGCACTGGTGATGGTGGCGGTGCGCTTCAGCGCGCTGATGCCCTCGCTGGTGGTGGGCAGCACGCGCCGCCTCGGCGTCCGCGTCACCGACCACAGTGTCGACCCGCCCGAGGTGGTTTTCGATGGAAGCCGCAACGAGCCCGCGATCGATGGGGCGGCCCGGACCATGGAGCTGGGCAGCCGACTCTACCGGATCAGCTTCCATGGCACTGGCGCCACCGAGACCGGAGCGACGACCATCGCGGTGGCCTTGCTGGGGACCGTCCTGTCGGCCGTGATGGGCTGGCTGGCGTTCCTGATGAGCAGTTCGCGCGATCGCGCGATGTCGCTGGCGCGGGAGATGACCGCCGATCTGCAGGCGAGCGAGCGGCGCTTCGCGCTGGCCATGGATGCGGCGGCAGAGGGCATCTGGGAGTGGACCCGGGGCCTCGGCGACATCTACCTCTCCGAGCACTGCCGTGTCTTGCTGCGCGCCGGCGGCTGGTCGGGCGTGGCGACCCTGCACGGCATGCTGCGCTGTCTCCAGCGCGCCGATCGGCGAATCCTGATCGCTGCCCTGCGGACCCTCATCGACGGCGCGGACACCCTGGATGTCGAGATCGGTCTCGTCGGTGCCGATGGAGAGACCCTGCGCTATCGGGTGCGCGCCAAACAGGAGCGCGACGCGATCGGTCGGGTCGAGCGGATCGCCGGGTCGGTCTCGGACGTCACCCAGTTGCGGGAGCGCGAGGCCCGGATCGAGCGCTCCGACGCGTTCCTGGCCCGCCTCGTCGATCTCCTGCCGCTGCCGCTGATGGTCAAGGATGCCGACCGCCGCTACGTGATCTTCAATCGCGCCGCGGAGCGCCTGTTCGGCCACAACCAGGTCGCGCAACTGCGGCGCAACACCGCGGCGATGCTGCCGGTGGACTTCGCCGAGGCACAGCTTGCCGACGACGCCTACGTGCTCGCCAAGGGGATGCCCACCAGCCGCGAGCTGGAATACACCTTCGGCGACGGCGACCGAAAGGCCCTGCAGGTGCGCAAGGCGCCGATCACCGATGTGACGGGCGAGCCCGCGGTCATGACCGTCATCACCGACGTCACGACGCTGCGACACGCGGAGGCCGAGTTGCGCAGCTCGCTCGATGAGTTCAATGCGCTCTTCGACAACGCACCCCTCGGGCTCGCCCTGATGGCGGAAGACGGCAGGGTTCTGCGTGCGAACCCGAGCTATTGCCGCATTGCGGGGCAAGAGGAGGTGGCCCTGCGCCGCACCCGACTGTCGGAACTGACGAGCCCGGTGGAGGCGCGCCTGGCCGAGGAGATGCTGGCCGATGTGGCGCGGGTAGGGCATATCGGGCCGATCGACTGGGAACTGCTGCGACCGGATGGCGGCCGTGTCACGACCCGCCTGTCGATCGCCTACTTCCAGAACGTCGTTCGGCAGGGGCGGATGTGGGGCATCGTCGAGGACGTCAGCGAGGCGCGTCGCACCGAGCAGGCCCTCAAGCGGGCCGACGCCACCCATCGCTCGATCCTGCGGGCGATCCCCGACGTGCTCGTCCAGCTCGATCCGGGCATGCGCTTCGTCTCCTACCACGCGCCGTCCGGCAGCGGTGTGGATGAGCTCGATGCCGAGGGGATCGTCGGACAGCGGTTGGAGTCGGTCCTCGCGCCAGAGGCGGCGGCCCGATTCCGGGAGGCGTCCGAGGCGGCGCTCGAGGGAAACCGCCTGCTGGTTCGCGAGTATGCGGCGGAAGACACTGCCGGCGTAGAGCAGGAGTACGAACTGCGCGCCGTACCGACCGGCGATGGCGGTGTGCTGCTCGTGATCCGGCGCATCACCGAGCGCAAGCAGGCCGAGCGGAACCTGGCCAGCCAGGAGCGATTCCTCAATGCCCTGTTCTCCGCGATGCCCGACATGGTCTGGTTCAAGGACCGGGAGGGACGCTTCCGCTACTGCAATCCGGTCTTCGCCAAGTTGCTTGGGGCGCCCGTCGAACGGCTCCTCGGTACGACGGACTACGATTACTTTGCGGCTGAGGTCGCCGACGGCTTCCGGGCGTCCGACCACGCCGCGGAGCACGCCGCCCGCCCGGTCATGTGCGAAGAGGAGATCCCTTTCCCCAGCGGCAGCGTCTGGCAGGCCGAGATCATCAAGGTGGCCGTCCTCGACGGCGAGGGGCAGATGTCCGGTGTGCTGGGGATGGCCCGGGACATCACCGAGCGCAAGCGCAGCGAGGAAGCCCTGCGTACCAGCGAGGCGCGCTGGCAGTTCGCGCTGGAGGGCGCGGGGGACGGTGTCTGGGACTGGAATGCGACCACCAACGAGGTGTTCTTTTCCGCCCGCTGGTGCCAGATGCTCGGCTACCGGCAGGATGAAATCGACTCCTCCCTGGAGGAATGGAAGGATCGTGTGCATCCCGACGATCTCGAGTACGTCCTTGGCGCGGTGAGCGACTACCTGGCCGGCCGGAGCGATCACTACAAGACCGAGCATCGCGTTCGACATCGCGAGGGCCACTACGTCTGGATTCTCGATCGCGGTCGCATTGTCGAGCGCGACGAGGCCGGACGGCCGACGCGCCTGATCGGCACCCACACGGACATTTCCGAGCAGCGTCGCGCCGAGGCCGCGTTGCGGGAGAGCGAGGCCCGCTTCCGCCGCGTCGCCGATTCGGCGCCGGTGCTGATATGGATGCTCACGCCGGACGCACGGGTCAGCTATCTGAACCGGACCTGGCTCGAATTCACCGGGACCCAGCTCATCGACGGGCTGGGCGGCGGCTGGCTGAACTCGGTGCATCCGGAAGACCGGGTCCGCTGTGCGTCGGCCGAGCACGTCGGCATCGAGCAGCAGCGCGCCTTTGGCATGGAGTTCCGTCTGCAGGCCGCTGACGGTGACTATCGCTGGATGATCGCCACGTCGGAACCGGTTTTCGACGTGGACGGTTCTTTGCATGGATTCATCGGCAGCGCCACCGACGTCACGGAGCTGAAACAGGCGGGAGACGAACTCAAGCGCCACCGGGATGAACTCTCGGAGATGGTGCAGGAGCAGACCCGCGACCTGCGCGCCGCCAAAGAGGCGGCGGAAGCCGCCAACATCGCCAAGTCCCAGTTCCTGGCCAACATGTCCCACGAGCTGCGCACGCCGATGCATGCGATCCTCAGCTACGCGAAGCTGGGCGAGGCACGCGCCGATCGAATCGATCCGGCGAAACTTCGGGACTACTTCGCGCGGGTGCGCCAGAGCGGCGATCGTCTGCTCGAATTGCTCAACGACCTGCTCGACCTTGCCAAGCTTGAGTCCGGACGCCTGGTGCTGAACCTGGCACATCACGACCTGAGGGCGATCGTCGAGGATGCCCTGCATGAATTCGACGCCCTGTTGTCGTCCCGTCACCTCGCGGTGAAATTCGAAGTGAGTGAGGACGTATTGCGTGTCCAGTGCGATGCGGTGCGGACCGGGCAGGTGGTGCGCAATCTGCTTTCCAACGCCGTGAAATTCACCCCCGAAACGGGATCGATCGGCGTTATGCTCGGTCTGGTCGAGTTGCGGAGGGGCCGTCGGCGGGGCGATCCGCACAAGGGCCGCTGGGTCCGGCTGGCCGTGAACGACAGCGGTGTCGGCATTCCCGACGGGGAGCTGGAAGCCATCTTCGACAAGTTCGTGCAGAGTTCCAAGACCCGCGATGGATCGGGCGGGACCGGCCTCGGTCTGGCGATCTCGAGGGAAATCGTCGAGGCTCAGGGGGGGCGCATCAGCGCCTCGAATCGCCCTGAGGGGGGGGCCTGTTTCGAAATGCTGTTGCCGCTGCCGGAGTTGCAGGAAGACGACGAGGAGAATGAGTCAAGTGAGTGAGATGAAGATCCTGGTAGTGGATGACGAGCCGTTCAACCTCGACATCATCATCGAGACCCTTGATGACCCCAGCTACCAGCTCACGACCGCCGAGAGCGGCGAAGAGGCGTGGGACCTGCTGAGCCGTCCGGACAGCGACTTCGACCTTGTGGTGCTCGACCGGATGATGCGCGGCATCGACGGTATCGAGGTGCTGCGGCGGATCAAGGCCGATCCGCGACTGTCCGAGGTTCCGGTGATCATGCAGACGGCAGCCGCCTCGCCGGATCAGGTCAGGGAGGGCCTTCAGGCGGGTGCGCACTATTACCTGACCAAACCGTTCGAACTGGAAGCCCTCGAGACGATCGTCCGCGCGGCCCTCGAAGACGCGGCCCAGCGTCGCTCGCTCCTCGACGGGATGAACCACCAGGCGCGGGTCATCAAGCTGGCCGACTCGGCGGTCTTCCGGATCCGCACGCTCGAGGATGCGCAGCATCTGGCCGCACTGCTCGGCAACCTTTTTCCCGAGCCCCAGCTGGGCGCCATGGGCCTGTCGGAGCTCTTTATCAATGCGATCGAGCATGGCAACCTGGGGATCGATTTCGCCGAGAAATCCCGTCTCAAGGAGCAGGATCGCTGGCACGACGAGGTCGTCCACAGGCTCGGACTGCCGGAGTTCCGCGAACTGTCCGTGACCGTTTCGATTGCGCGCAAGGGCAGCGACTGGGAGTTCCTGATCGAGGACCAGGGCAAGGGTTTCGAGTGGGAGCGCTTTCTCGAACTGGATCCGGAGCGTGCCTTCGCGCCGAATGGGCGCGGCATCGCGCTGGCACGACAGCTGGCCTTTTCGCGCCTGACCTACGAAGGGTCCGGCAATCGGGTCCGGGTGCTGGCCGATGGAGGCGCGGCATGATTGCGCTGGCTTCATCCCTTGCCCTCCGGTTTCAGGCGGACGACACGTGCGAGGCACGACGGGGCGCGGCATGACGACCCACAGCCTCCCGGATCTGCCCGAACTCGAGCCGGCCAAGACGCTTCGCGTGCTGATTGCCGACGATACGGCCTCGAACCGCAACATGCTGGAGGTATTCCTGCGCAAGCTGGGATTTGTCTCGATCACTGCCTGCGACGGTCAGGAGGCCGTTGACCGCTTCCAGGTCGACCAGCCCGATATGGTGTTGATGGACGTCATGATGCCGGTCATGGACGGATTCGAAGCCACCCGCAACATCCGCCGCCTGCAGGGGCGGCACTGGGTGCCCGTCGTGATGCTGTCGGCCCTGTCGAACGACTCTGACGTCGCTGCCGGGCTGGACGCCGGCGCCGACGACTACCTCGTCAAGCCGATCTCGTTCTCCGTCTTCGCGGCAAAGATGCGGACGCTCTCACGCCAGCTGATGATGCAGCGCACGGTGGTCGAGTCCCTCGAGCAGATTCGCGCGATCTCCGACGCCGTCATCGACGGCATCATCACCATCGACGAGCAGGGCGTCATGCACTCGTGCAATCGGGCTGCCTGCTCGCAGTTCGGCTATACGCCAAGCGATCTGATCGGGCAGAACGTCTCGATGCTGATGCCCGAGCCCTATCGCAGCGAGCATGACGGCTATCTGCGCCACTACATCAACACCGGAGAAGCTCGCATCGTCGGCGCGATCCGGCAGGTGACCGCGCGGCGCAAGAATGGCGAACTGTTCCCGATGGAGCTCGGCGTCACGGACATCGATCTGCCGGATCGTCACCTCTTCGTCGGCGTGGTGCGTGACGTGACCGAGCGGGAGCGACAGGCGCGCGAGCGGGCGGAAACCCGGGCTCGGCTCGAGCGGCTCTACTCCGAACAGGAACGCGAGCAGGAACTCGCCCGCTCGATCATGGAGCGCCAGATTCACGGCGACTGGCTCAAGGACCCGCGTCTCCAGTACTCCGTGGCAGCGACGACCCGCTTCTCAGGCGACCTGATGATGGTCGCCCGCTCGCCAACAGGGCGCACCTTCGCGATGCTTGCTGACGCCACCGGCCACGGCCTGGCTGCGGCGATCAGCGTGCTGCCGATTCTGTCCCTGTTCTACGCCGAGGTGGCGCGGGATGTGACCCTCGAGCACCTGGTTTCGGCCATCAACACCCAACTGCGCAGCGGGCTTCCGGTCGGACGCTTCGTAGGCGCCGCGCTGTTCTGCCTGTCGGCCGATGCCCGCAAGGCCGAAATCTGGGTCGGCGGTGTACCGGAGGCGCTGTTGCTCTCGCCCGATGGCCATGTGGTGAAGCGACTGGCTTCCGATCACGTACCGCTCGGCATCGTCGACAGCGATCGCGAGACGGCCAGGACGACCCATATCGAGGTGGAGCCCGGGCAGCAGATCCTGATGTACTCGGACGGACTGATCGAGGCTCATCGAAACGATGGCACCGAGTTCGGGCCGCAAATGCTGGAACAGACACTCGCCGCCTCGCCGGCGGAAGAGCGCGTAGCCACCGTCCAGCGGGCGCTGGCCGACCTTCTGGAAGGCGAGCCCCATCACGACGATGTCTCGATGCTACTCTTGACCTGCATCCCTCATCCCGATTCCGCCTGAGGGCGGGCCAAGCGGGCGTGGGGGCTCCGGCCTACTTCACTGTCTACAGGAGACACCATGGACCGTCACGCCTCCGGAATCGAACGTCGTCGCAACGTGCGGGTGCCCCTCGGCGGGATCGATGCACTGGTGCATATTCCCGGGCAGGTGCAGCCCCTGGCGGCCAAGTGCACCGATCTGGCGGTCGGCGGATTGACCCTGGTGTGTCGTTACGTGCCGCGAGAGGGCGAGCAGTTCCGGGTCGAGGTCGCCTCGCCGGGCGGGCAGCGGCGCTTCGAGCCGCTCAACGTGCGGGTCTCCGTCAAGCGCTGCCATCCTGTCGAGGACGGGGTCTACGAAATGGGCGTCGAGATCGTCGAAATTCTCACCTGACGCTCGGTCTCCCCGCCCGGCCTCAGCGCCGGGCCGGTCGGCTGAACAGGACCCAGAGCGCGAACAGCGCGACGGCCGAAAAACTCACCAGCGACCAGTTGGCGATCGACAGACCCAGAAAGGTCCAGGCCCGCTCGGTGCAGTCGCCCGAACCCTGGAAAATCATCGGCAGGGCGTCGGCCAGCGGGAAGCTGTCGAGCATGTATTCGAGTCCCGGCCCGCACTCGGCTTCTGCCGGCGGGTAGATCTGGATCCAGCTCTGGCGTGCCGCCACGCCCCCACCGGCGAGCGTTGCCAGCAGCAGGAGCGCGCCCCAGACCCGGCGCCCGATCCCGAGCGAGCCATGCAGGCCGGCGGCCAGCCCGAGCAGGGCCACCCCCACGAACGCGTAGCGCTGCATGATGCACATCGGGCAGGGATCCTGGCCTTTCACGTACTGAAGGTAGAGTCCGAAGCCCAGCAAGGCCGCGCAGGTGGCGAACAGCAGGAGAAAGGGCAGGCGGCGGTGTCGCAGAAGGTCGATCAGCATGGTGAACGTGGGCTCAGCTCGGCGGGAGCGCGCATTGTAAAGGCATCGCTTCGAACACTTGTTGCGACGCAGGTTCCCGTTTCAGGATTCCGCCAGCGCCACGAGGGCTTCGACCTGGTCGAGAATCGGCCCCGGGATCGGGAGCGAGCCGTCGAGCATGTCGCGAATCGTCGCCGCGTTGGCGGCCACATCGTGTCCGCCAGGCAGGTCCGGCAAGGGCGGTGCGCCCCCCTCCTCGGCAGGGAAGGCGACGTGTCGCGTGCCGCCGGCGTACGAGACGAGGCGCGGCCGCCGCCGCGGGTTGGCGTAGATCTCGCCCTCGGTGCCGCGCAGCAACTGGGCGTGCCCACCCTCCGCGAGCAGGAATTCGTCCATCCGCTCGAGATACTCCGGGTGCGTGACCGCGACGACGCGGACCGAGCGGCCGGGCGCTGGATCCAGCAGCTTGGCCATCGTATGGCCAGCACTGCGCACGCCGAGCCGCAATCGTGTTGCCAGCAGGTGCGACAGGCCCGGGAGCAGGGCGTCGAGGGGCAGGCAGGCGGGTTCCCCCGCAGCCAGACGCTGGCTGGCGGCGGCCGTATCGTGCTGGCAGGGCAGGTCAAGTGCGGCAAGGAGCGCGAACGGATCCACTCGCGTCTCGAAATCGTGCCGGCCCTGGATCAGTACCGGAATCCCGCGCCGGGCCAGCAGGCGGGCGACCAGGGGCATCAGGTTGGGTTGTCGTCGTGCACCGTTGTAGGTGGGGAGCACCACGCAGCGGGGGCCTTCGGGAACCGCAACAGGGCAGGCCGCCTCGCGCATCGCGTCAGAGAAACCCAGCAACTCGTCGAGGGATTCGCTCTTGATCCGCAGAGCGATCAGGATTGCGCCCAGCTCGAGCTCTGCCACCCGGCCAGCCAGCATATCGGCGAAGAGCGTCTGCGCCCGGCCCCGGTCGAGCGAACGCGCGCCTTTCGCGCCGCGGCCGATTTCCTTGATGAACGCGGCGTACTGGCTCATGAGGTGGCCTTGGCGAGGGAACCGGTCAGTTCGGCCAGCAGTCCGGCCAGTTCGTCGAGTTCGAAGGGTTTGGCAAGGAACCCGTCCATGTCTGCATTCCGGGCCGCTTCCCGATCCTCGATGCCTACATTGGCGGTAACCGCCGCAATCGGGGTGCGCGGGAGTCCGTCGCGTTGCTCGATGGCCCGCCAGCGCCGGCAGGTCGCGAGGCCGTCTTCACCGGGCATCTCGCAATCCATCAGCACCACGTCGTATCGTTGCCGCGCCATGCGTTGCAGGGCCGCTTCGCCACTGCCGACGCAATCGCAGGCGAGGCCCAGATTCTCCAGCGCGGACTGCAGCACCACCTGGTTGGAGACGCTGTCTTCGACCACCAGGGCCTTCATGTCGGCAAAGGTCGGCAGGGTCGATGGCGGCGGCGGCGCGAGGGCGGCCGGTTCGGCCGTCTCCATCGGCACCTTGAGGCGGAAGCAGGCGCCGGGAAGGCCGTTCTGGTCGAGCACCAGCGAGCCGCCCATGAGGGCGGCCAGGCGGCGGGAAATGGCGAGCCCGAGGCCGGTGCCGTGGCCGTTGCCGCTGCGTGCTCCGGCGACCTTCGAGAACGGCTCGAAGACCGAATCGGCCTGCTCGGGCGGAACGCCGGGACCGCTGTCCTGAACCGCCACATCCAGCAGGCAGGGGCCACCTTCAGGCGGGCAGATCAGTCGCAAATGGGCCGTGACATGGCCCGCGTCGGTGAAATCCACGGCATTGCCCAGGAGGTTGATCAGGATCTGGCGCAGGCTCTTGGCGTCGCCCCGCAAGGCATCCGGGATCGAATCCGCCATGTGCAGGATGATTGCAACGCCCTTCTGGTGGGCCGAGGGCCGGAACAGGTCGCATGAGGTGCACACCACCTCCCGCGGATCGAAGACCTCGTGTCGGAGGGTGATCTTGCCTGCTTCGATGCGCGACAGGTCGAGGATGTCGTCGAGCAGCTGACGCAGATGGCGCGCAGAGCCCTGGAGCGTGGAGAGCCACTTGCGCTGGCGTTCGTCCAGGCGGCTGCGCTCGAGCAACTGGGTCATGCCGATGATGCCGTTCATCGAGGTCCGGATTGCGTGGCTCATGGTGGCGATGAACGCCCGCTTGGCCTCGCTCGAGGCCGCGGCTTCTGCTCCGTCGGACTCGCTCGACTCGAGCGCCTGCTCAAGGCGGTGGCGCAGTTCCATGCCATCGCGCAGATGCCTGCTGAGGGGGCGCGCGATGGCGCTGAGCCCGACCACCGTGAGGATCAGGCCCCAGCCGGCCAACTGGTCCCGGAGCGTGCCCTGAGCGAGCAGCATCAGGGCATTGGGAAGCAGCAGTACGGACAGGAAGACCGGTCCGGCCGGTGGAATCGACGCCAGCGCCAGCGAACCGGCACCCGCCACCCCCATCAGCACGACGAGGGCCAGCGGCTGGTAGGCCTCGGGCGCCTGGGGATAGGCGAGCAGGGACAGGCAACTCCACAGCAGGCCGGACAGCGAGGCATTGGCAACGCAGCGGATGCGCCAGGTGGCGAGGGATATGCCACCGTGCCCGGCGCTGCGGAAGCGACGTGCCTGCTGGTGGCGCCAGGCGGCGAGGGCCGCGATGGCTGCAAACCAGGCCGGCAGGGCCCAGGCCTGGGCAACGAACGGGCCGAACCCCAGCCAGGCCAGTGCCGCCAGGATGATGGCGAACGGCTGGGCCCGCAGCACCTTGCTCAGGTGAACGGCCAGGGCCTCGCTGTCGACCCGGTCGGAAATGCCGATGTTGTCAGGCGGAGTGGTCGGAATCATGCACCAGCTACTTTATCCAAGTGAGCCGCTACAATCCAAGCATTCAGTCGTGTTGCGAGGCATGTTCAGCATGAATGTCGGATTTGTGGGACTGGGCCTGATGGGGCGCCCGATGGCGCTGAATCTGTTGAAGGCAGGTCACGCGGTGTCTGTCTGGGCTCGCCGGGTCGACTCAGTCCAGCCGCTCGTGGACGCCGGCGCGACGGCTTGCGCCAGCCCGGCCGCGGTGGCGAGTCGGTCCGAGGCCGTGGTGACCATCGTGGCCGACGCGCCTGACGTGGAGCAGATCGCCCTCGGCGCGGACGGTATCGCCGACGGTGCGGCGCCTGGTCTGGTGATGATCGACATGAGCACCATCGCGCCGGCGGCCGCCAAGGCCTTGTCGTCTCGCCTCGCCGAGCGCGGGGTGACGATGCTCGATGCGCCGGTGTCGGGCGGCGAGGCGGGGGCCATCGCCGGTAGCCTGACCATCATGGTCGGGGGGGACGAGGCGGCGTTCGGGCGGGTGCGGCCACTGTTCGAGGCCATGGGCCGGTCCATTACCTACATCGGCGCGTCCGGCGCCGGCCAGGTCGCCAAGGCGTGCAATCAGGTGCTGACCGGGGTGGGGATCGCCTCGGTGGCCGAGGCCATGAACTTTGCCCGCCACTCGGGCGTGGATCCAGCCGCGGTGCGGGAGGTACTGACCGGCGGCCTGGCCAACAGCCGTATCCTCGAGAACCACGCCGCGCGGATGCTGGCGCGCAACTTCGCCCCCGGCTTCAAGTCGTGGATGCACCTCAAGGACATGCGCATCGTGCTCGACGAGGCGCATCGCCTCAACGTCGCGCTGCCCAGCGCCGCCGTCGCGGCCCAGTTGTACGCTGCGATGGGCGGGGCGGGGCTGGCCGAGGAGGACTCGGTGGCGGTGCTCAAGGTCTTTGAACGGATGGGTGGCAACCCGGAGGACATCACATGATCGTCGGCTTTGTCGGACTGGGTGCGATGGGGCGCCCGATGGCGGAGAACGTGGCCGCGGCTGGCCATACCCTGCGTGTCTGGTCGCGTCGCCCGGAATCGAGCGCGCCCCTGGTCGAGGCCGGGGCTACGGTCTGGGCGTCCCCGCGCGAGATGGCCGAGGGCTGCGATGTGGTGGTGACCGTTGTCACCAACGGCGAGGATGTCCTGGGCGTTTCTTTCGGTGAGGACGGCATTCTCGCGGGCCTGGGCGAGGGTGGTGTGCATGTGGACATGAGCACCATCGCGCCAGGCATCGCCCGCGAGCTGTCCGCACGATACGCCCAGTGCGGCGCCGAGTTCCTCGACGCGCCCGTGTCGGGCGGCACGGTGGGCGCCCGGGCCGGCACGCTGGCGATCATGGTCGGGGGCGACGAAGCAGCGCTCGAACGGGCGATGCCGGTCCTCGAGGCGATGGGCAAGACCATCCGCCGGGTCGGTCCCAGCGGTGCGGGGCAGGTGGCCAAGGCATGCAACCAGATGATCTTCGTGACGGCCCTGCAGGCCTGCGCCGAGGCGATGCATCTGGCCGAAGCCTCGGGTGTGGATCCGGTTCGGGTGCGCGAGGCCCTGCTCGGAGGTTCTGCCTGGTCCAGGGCGCTCGAGGTGTGGGGCGACAAGATGGTGACGCGGGACTTTTCCGCGGGCGTGGAGTCCCGCCTCCACCACAAGGACTTCCGCATCCTGATGAACGAAGCGATGATGACCGGGGTGCCGCTGCCTGTCGCAGCGCAGGTCTGGCAGCAGCTCAACGCCATGATGCACAGCGGCTACGGCCGTGAGGACACGTCAAGCCTGCTGCGGGTTCTCGAACAGGCCGGAAAGGCCGCGTGAGCGGCAAGCGCCTCGCCGCGCTGGCGGCGCTGGCCGTCGGCGCAGTGGGCTGCACATCGCTGCCGGTGGATCTTCGCGCGCCTGAAGTGGGCCTTGCCGATGTGCGCTATCTCGGTGGCACCGTGTTCGAGCACCGCTTCGAGTTCGAGTTGCGGATGGTCAATCCGAACGGGCAGGCGCTGGAGGTCGAGGGCTCCCGCTTCACGATCGATCTGAACGGGAAGCAGTTTGCCCGGGGCATTTCGGACCGGCCCTTTACGATCCCGGCCCATGCCGAGCGTCTGGTGCGGCTGCCGGCGGTCGCGACCCTGAACCGGTTGATCGGGCAGATCGCCAATCCGGGGGCCGCACAGGGCCTGAGCTACGCCGTCGAAGGTCATCTCGAGGTGGGGGGCTACGGCACGCTGCCGTTCGCCGGTGCAGGACGCGTCGGCGCGCCACCTGCGCCGGTCGAGCGCTTCTGAGTCACGCTGCGACGCTCAGCCGCTGCCCGGCGCCTGACCGTAGCCTGCAAAGCGGGCGGCCACCTCGGCCATCTCGGCCGCTTCGAGGATGACCGGCTCGCCGAGCTGGCAGGCCAGCAGGTAGTGCTGGCAGAGGGTCTCGAACTCCACCGCCAGGGCCAGTGCGTGCTCCAGGTCGCGCCCGATCACGATCATGCCGTGGTTCGCCATCAGGCAGGCGCTCCGCCCCTCGAGCGCGGCCAGCACGGCATCCGAGAGGGCCTGCGTGCCAAAGGTTCGGTACTCGGCGCAGCGGATGTCCGAGCCACCAAAGCGGGCGATCATGTAGTGGAACGACGGAATCGGCCGCCGGTGGCAAGCCAGTGCGGTGGCATGGGGCGAATGGGCGTGGATGATGGCGGTGGCGTCGGGCCGCGCCCGGTAGATGTCCCGATGGATGCGCCATTCGCTCGAGGGCTTGAGCGGCCCGTCCCAGGCGTCGTCCGGCCCGAGCCGGACCATGTCGCCAGGCTCGCAGCGCTCCCACGGCAGCCCGCTGGGCGTGATCAGCATCGCGTCGCCGGGCAGGCGCACGCTGGCGTTGCCGGCGGTGCCCCGGTTCAGGCCCTGGGCGCTCATTTCGCGGGCGGTGGCGAGGAGGTGGGTCGCGCTGGCGTCGTTCATCGGCGAACCTCGGCGAACAGCCCGGCGAGCCGCGTGGGCGGCACCAGCCCGCGCTCGGTGGCGATGCCGGTAATCAGCCGGGCCGGCGTGACATCGAAGGCGGGATTGGCGGTGTCCGTCTCCGGCGTGGCGATGGCGAGGCTGGCCGGCTCAGCGCCGGCCAGCCCGTGGATGACCCGCACTTCCTCGCCGCCCCGATCCTCGATCGGAATGGCCGCGCCGTTCGGGCAATCGAAGTCGATCGTCGATCCCGGCGCAGCAATGTAGAAGGGCACGTCGTTGTCTTTCGCCGCCAGGGCCTTGAGGTAGGTGCCCACCTTGTTGGCGGTATCTCCGTTGGCCGCGACCCGGTCTGCCCCGGTCACGACCAGATCCACCTCGCCACGCGCCAGCAGCAGGCCGGCCGCGTTGTCGGCGATGAGGCGGTGGGGGATGGCCGCCTCGCGCAGCTCCCAGGCCGTCAGCAGACCCTGATTGCGCGGACGCGTCTCGCTGACCCAGACATCGACCGGCAGGCCGGCCCGCTGGGCCGCATACACCGGTGACAGGGCGGTGCCGTGCCCCAGGGTGGCGAGCCAGCCGGCATTGCAGTGGGTCATGACCCGCAGTGGCCGTTCGGGGTGGGCGGCGTGCAGGGCCTCGAAGACCGGCATCAGGCTCTGACCGATGGCCGCGTTGGTGGCGACATCTTCTTCGCAGATCGCCTCGAATTCCGCCCACGCGGCCGACACGCGTTCGGCAGGCGCCAGGGGGGCGAGCCGGGCCCGCATGCGGTCGAGGGCCCAGTGCAGGTTCACTGCGGTCGGGCGCGTCGACGCGAGCGTGGTGATCGCCTGCGCCAGCGCCTCGTCGGAGGCGTCGACCCGCAAGGCGAGCGCCACGCCCCCGGCCGCGGTTGCGCCAATCAGCGGGGCGCCGCGGACCTGCATGCTGCGAATGGCGTGGGCCGCATCGGCCAGCGACGCGAGCCGGCAGGACCGGAGTTCGTGGGGCAGACCGGTCTGGTCGAGGACGGTCAGGGTCTCGCCGTCGCGGAAAAGCGTCCTTGCGTGCATGGGATCTCCCGTGGGGTGCCTCATTGTAGCGTCGGGCCCGCGTGGTCAGCGTTCGGCCCTTCTGACAGAATGCGGCGGTGATTCCACGCGGAGCCCGGCCATGCCGACATTCCCTGCCGCCGTCGATTCCCGCCTGCCCGGCGTCGGCACGACGATATTCACCGTCATGTCCGCGCTCGCCCAGCAGTGCGGCGCGATCAACCTGTCCCAGGGCTACCCGGACTTCAACGCCGAGGACGTCCTCTTCGAGCGCGTCGCGCACTGGATGCGCGCGGGCGCCAACCAGTACGCGCCGATGGCCGGCGTGTTGCCGCTCAGGGCTGCGATTGCCGCCAAGCTGACGGACCTCTACGGCACCGACTATGACGCGGACACGGAGATTACCGTCACGGCGGGCGCAACGCAGGGCCTCTTCACCGCGATCGCCGCTCTCGTGCGGCCGGGTGACGAGGTCATTGTCTTCGAGCCGGTCTACGATTCCTACGTGCCGGCGATCACCCTGCAGGGCGGCACCGTGCGTCGGGTGACCTTGCGTGCGCCCGATTACCGCCCGGTGTGGGACGAGGTGGCGGCGCTGATCGGGCCGCGTACCCGGATGATCATCATCAACTCGCCCCACAACCCGACGGCAACGATCTGGTCGGCCGCCGACATGGCCGAGCTGGCCCGGTTGACCCGCGACAGTGGCATCGTCGTGCTGTCGGACGAGGTCTATGAACACATCGTCTTCGACGGCGAGCGTCACCAGAGCGTGGCCCGCCTGCCGGAGCTCGCTGTCCGCAGCGTGATCGTGTCGAGTTTCGGCAAGACCTATCACGTCACCGGCTGGAAGGTGGGCTATGTCGCCGCACCGGCGGCGCTGATGGCCGAGTTCCGCAAGGTGCACCAGTTCAACGTGTTCACGGTCAACACGCCGGTCCAGTTTGCGCTGGCGGACTACATGGCGGATGCCCGCCGCTACCTCGGGCTCGGCGACTTCTACCAGGCCAAGCGCGACCGTTTCCGGGACGCCCTCGCCGGGTCCCGCTTCGAGTTGCTGCCCAGTCGCGGCACCTATTTCCAGCTGGCCCGGTTCGGGGCCCTGTCCGATGCGTCGGACAAGGCCTTCGTCGAGTGGCTGACGCGGGAGGTCGGCGTGGCGGCGATCCCGGTCTCGGCCTTCTTCGACGATGGGCGGGACGAGGGCGTGATCCGCTTCTGCTTCGCCAAGTCCGAAGACACCCTGGATGCGGCCTGCGAGCGGCTTTGCCGGCTGTGATCCCGTGGGCATCTGCTAGACTGCGGGACTCCCGCCCAGCCTGAATCCGCCGTGCGCACGATCCTGTTTCTCCTGCTCCTGATGCTGGTCGTCTTCATGGCGCGCAGGGCCTTGACGCGGATCGGCTCGAACCGGCCCGAGGCGCGGCCCGACCCGCCCGGCGGCGCCGAGCGGATGCTCGCCTGCAGCCAATGTGGTCTGCACATCCCCGAGAGTGAAGCGATCCGCGCTGGCGGCGATGCCTTCTGCTGCCCCGAACACCAGCGCCAGCACACCGGCCGGGGCTCGTGACGACGACTGACTCCCCCGAATTCGAGCAGACACGCTGGCGCTCGCTGCGCTGGTTCAACCTCTTCCGCCTGGTTGTCGCCGGCGGCTTCCTGGTGGCCGGGCGCGCGCTCGATCTCGGGGAGTTCGCGCCGGCGGTATTTCGCATGGCTGCAGCGAGCTACCTGGCGGTAACCCTGCTGCTGGGTTTCCCCGATGCGGCACGGCGCCTCGGACTGGACCGCCTGGTCCTGATTCAGGCCCTGGTCGACATTCTGATCCTCACGCTCTTCCTGTGGTCGAGCGGTGGCTACCGCAGCGGGATTCCGATCCTGATGCTGGTGGTGCTCGCCGCAGCGGGCCTGATCGCGGCCGGCCGCCTGGTGCTCTTTTTCGCCTCGCTGATGACCGTTGCCGTGCTCGGCGAGAATGCGTGGCGCTACATCTACAGTGCCGGCGCAGGCGATTTCTTCGCCGTCGGGCTGCTCTGCGTCGGCTTCTTCACGGTGGCCCTGGTGTCGCGGATGCTCGCCCTGCGGGCGCGGGACAACGAGGAACTGGCGCGGCAGCGCGGCGAGGCGCTGCGCAGCGAGCAGGCGCTCAATGCGCACATCATCCATGACCTGCCGGATGGCGTGCTGGTGATCGGTGCCGATGGCCTGCCCCGACAGCTCAACCCGCAGGCGCTGGAATGGCTGGGAGGCGACAGCGGGGCGGGCGAGGTGCTCGAGGCCCGGCTGGCGGAACTGACAGGGCTCGAGGCGGGCAGCGACCCGATCCTGCTCGAGTCCGGTTCGAGGACCCTGCTGTGCCGGGCCATCGGCGGCGTCGGGCAGCGGGGTGAGCGGCTCATCTACCTGCAGGACTTCGCCCAGATCCAGGCGCAGGCCCAGCAGCTGAAGCTGGCGGCCCTCGGTCGGCTGACCGCGAGCATCGCCCACGAGATCCGCAACCCGCTTTCGGCGGTTACCCACGCGGCCGATCTGCTGGCCGAAGAGAAGCGCGCCGACATGCAGGCGCGCCTGATCCGAATCATCAATGACAACGCCCACCGCATCGAGCGGCTGGTCCGGGACGTGCTCGCCCTGGGCCGACGCGAGCAGGTACTGGTCGAGGCACTGCCGCTGAAAGCCTACCTCGAGAGCTTCATCGAAGAATTCACCGTGCACGACCCGGCGGAGGTCAGGCTCTTTGCCGTGGGGTTCGACGAGGACGACACCATGGCCTTCGACCGCGCCCACTTCAACCAGATCCTGTGGAATCTGCTGGGCAACGCGCGCCGCTACTGCAGCGGCGGCGAGGGGAGCATCCGGCTCTTCGCGGACGAGGCGCCGGGTGGGCGGATCGCGATGCACATCATCGACGATGGTGAGGGTATCTCGGCCGAGATCCGGCGCCAGCTGTTCGAGCCCTTCTTCACGACCCACGCCAAGGGCACCGGATTGGGGCTTTATATTGCCCGGGAACTTGCCGATGCCAATCAAGCCAGCCTGGAAGTCCTCGACAATGCACCCGGCGGCCACTTCTGCCTAACTGCCAAGCGTCAGCCATGAGTACGAGCGAACGACGAAACCGCGCGACCACGCCCGAGATTCTGGTGGTCGATGACGAAGACGATATTCGGGAACTGATCGAGCTGTCGCTGTTGCGGCTCGGTCTGGCCTGCGACACGGCGGGTACCGTCGGTGAGGCGCGCGCGCTGCTCGATTCGAAGACCTACCGCCTGTGCCTCACAGACATGCGCCTGCCCGACGGTGATGGCCTTGAACTGGTCGAACATATCCAGGCCAGCCATCCGGGGCTGCCCGTTGCCGTGATCACCGCCTATGGCAGCATGGATGCGGCGATCCGCGCCCTCAAGGGGGGCGCCTTCGACTTCGTCTCGAAACCCATCGAACTCAAGTCCCTGCGCGAACTGGTCAGCCACGCACTGCGCCTGGGCGAATCCGAGGCGCCGGCCGTGCCCGGCAGCAAGTCGCTGATCGGCCGCTCGCCGGCGGTCGAGCAATTGCGTGGGCAGATCGCCAAGCTCGCCCGCAATCAGGCTCCGGTCTTCATCCACGGCGAATCCGGGACGGGCAAGGAAGTCATCGCGCGCCTGATCCACGAACAGGGACCGCGCGCGAAGGCGCCCTTCGTGCCCGTCAACTGCGGCGCGATCTCGCCGGAGCTGATGGAGAGCGAGTTCTTCGGCCACCGCAAGGGCAGCTTCACCGGCGCCAGCACCGACAAGGAAGGCCTGTTCCAGGCTGCGCGCGGCGGTACGTTGTTCCTCGACGAGGTCGGGGAGCTGCCGCTCGGCATGCAGGTCAAGCTGTTGCGCGCGATCCAGGAGCGGGCGGTGCGCCCTGTCGGTGCCCACGCCGAAGAGCCTGTCGATGTGCGGATCCTGTCGGCGTCGCACCGCGATCTGGCGCAACTGGTCGAGCAGGGCAAGTTCCGCCAGGACCTGTTCTATCGCATCAACGTCATCACCCTGCGCTCGACGCCCCTGCGGGAACGGGCAGAGGACATCCCCGAACTCGCCGCCCACATCCTCGCCAAACTGGCCCACCGGGAAGGGAGCGCCGTGCGCCGGCTGAGTGCGGACGCCCTCGGCTTCCTGACGCGGCATCCGCTGCCGGGCAATGTGCGCGAACTGGAGAACCTGCTCGAGCGTGCCTGCGCCCTGGCCGATGCCGAAGAGGTGCGCCTCGAGGACCTGGACGGCGGCAGTCCGTGGGCGACGGCCTCGGGTGGCGTCCAGGGGCCCCAAGAATCGACGGAGCCTTTCGAATCGCCCGCACCGACTCCGCCATACACGACGGCGGCCAACGGCGATGACGACGCCGAACGGGTTCGCGTCATGAGGATGCTCGAGGAGACCCACTGGAACCGGTCGGAGGCGGCACGCCGGCTGGGCATGACGCTCCGCCAGTTGCGCTATCGATTGCAGAAGTGGGGGGTCGAGTGAGCCAAGAGATGGACGAAGCTGGGCTGAGCGTCGTGTTGCCGGCCAAGAATGAGGCCGCCGTGGTCGGCGAGGTCGTCGCGCGGATCCGGGCCGTCGTGCCCGACGCCGAGGTGCTCGTGATTGACGACGGGTCGAGCGATGGCACTGGTGAGGTCGCCGCGGCAGCTGGCGCGGTTGTGGTGCGCAATCCGGTCTCGATGGGCAACGGTGCCGCGGTGAAGGCCGGCGCCCGCGCCGCGAAGGGCCGCACGATCGTCTTCATGGATGCCGACGGCCAGCACGACCCCGCCGACATTCCACGTCTCCTGGCCGTGCTCGACGACGGCTTCGACATGGTCGTCGGGGCCCGCAGTGCCGATTCGCAGGCCAGCGTCGGCCGCGGCCTGGCGAACCGGCTCTACAACCGGCTCGCCAGCTACATGACGGGTCGCCAGGTGGCGGACCTGACCTCCGGCTTCCGGGCCGTGCGCGCCACACGCTTCCGCGAGTTCCTTTACCTGCTGCCGAACGGCTTCTCCTACCCGACCACGAGCACCATGGCCTTCTTCCGCGCCGGCTACCCGGTGACCTATGTCCCGATCCAAGCGGGCAAGCGGGTCGGCAAGAGCCATATCCACGTCCTGCGCGACGGCGCCCGCTTCCTGCTCATCATCTTCCGCATCGGCACCCTGTACTCGCCCCTCAAGCTCTTCGTGCCGGTGGTCGCGGTGCAGGCGGCGCTCGGTCTCGCCTACTACGCCTACACCTTTCTCAGCAGCGGACGGCTGTCGCTGGCGACGATCTTCCTGCTGACCTCGGCGGTCACGACCTTCCTGATCGGACTGGTGTCGGAGCAGCTGACGCAGATCACCTACCGCGGCACGGGGCAGGAGCGGTGAGCGCGGTATCCGGAGCGTGTCGATGAGCCAACTGCGCCGTCGCCTGATGCAGTGGCTGCGGCCCTTGTCGGGCACTCCCCTGCATCCACAATGGCTGGTGCTGCGCCATCGTGCGGTCAATGACGCCTGGGTCGCCCGGCACGCGACGGGGCGGGTTCTGGATGTCGGCTGCGGCGACGCGCGCCTGCGCCGGATCCTGCCGCCGGAGCTGGACTACATCGGCATGGATTACCCCGGCACGGTCGCGCTCGGCTACGAGGGCGCGCGCGACCTCTACGGTGACGCACAGGCGATGCCGCTCGCGGCGGCGAGCCTCGACACGGTGCTGCTGCTCGACGTTCTGGAACACTTGCCCGAGCCGGAACGCGCATTGGGCGAGATGGCACGCGTGTTGCGGCCGGGTGGTCGTTGCCTGATCCATGTGCCCTTCTACTACCCCGTGCACGATGCCCCCCATGACTATCGGCGCTGGACCCGCTTCGGCCTTGCGGCGCTTCTCGCCGGTGCCGGATTCGAGATTGCGTCGGTGGAGGAAACCGCCGACGGTGTCGAGTCCGCCGCGGGCGGCCTGGCGATGGCCCTGGCGGCAGGTGCAATCGAAGCGCTTCGGGCGCGGCACCCGGCCGCGCTGCTGCTGCCGTTCATTCTGGTCGCCGTCCCCGTCGTCAACGTTTTCGCCTATTTTTTTGGGCGGATGCTTCCGGCGACCGGGCTGATGCCCTACGGATACCGGGTGCTGGCGGCGAGGCCTGCATCATGACCGAGCCGGTCTGTTCCGTCTGCGGCGGCGCAGGGAAGCGCGATGTGAAGGCCTGGCGGCAGCTGGGGCTCGAGGCAGCGCCCCGGCCGTACTCGATCTGGCACTGCCGTGGCTGCGACCTGCGCTGGCTGGCGCCGTATCCGCAGCCCGAGGACTACCAGCAGCTGTACGGTGCCGACTATTTCGAGGCGCCGGTGGGCAACGTCGGGCCCTATGCGGAAGCTCAGCTCGAGCTCGCCACATTCAATCGCCAGAAGGCGGCGCGCTTTCTCACCCTTGGTGTCAATGGCAGCCTCTTGGACGTGGGCTGCGGCCCCGGAAATTTCCTGCTCGCCGCGCGTGATGCGGGGCTGGCCGCAGAGGGGTATGAGCCGTCTGCCTTTGCTGCCGACAAGGCCCGGCGGCTTGGCCTCGCGGTCTCGGGCCAGACACTGGAAGAGCGGGTCGCGGACGGCCGGCAGTACGGCGCGGTCCACTGCAGCCACGTCCTTGAGCACGTCCCGGACGCCCGGATGCTGCTGGCGGACATCCACCGGCTGCTTGCGCCGGGCGGCGTGATGTACCTGGAGGTGCCGCTGCAGTTCCTGGGGCTGCCCGATCTCGTCGCCAGGCTGCGGAGAAAATCCCAGCCGTACTCGGATTTCTCGATCCACCATCACTACTTCTTTTCGCCGTCGGCGCTCCACCGCCTGCTCACAGCGGGCGGTTTCGAGGTGCTATCCCTGGCAACCTTCGTTGCGGCGCGCCGCGCTGCGCGTCCGCCCGGGGCCAGGAAGTGGCTACTCCAGGGGGCTCTCTGGCTGGCCGACCGGCTCGCGCGTCGGGGCGACGTGATCTCGGTATGGGCCCGACAACGTCCGTAGTGGTGCGGGCGGCCCGACGCGTCGGGCTCGCGTCGCTGGGCGAGGTGGTCGGGCGCGCGGTCAACATCGCGCTGCCCTTCCTGCTGCTGGCGCTGCACGGGCCGGGTGATGCGGTGGACCGTTTCTTCATCGCGCTGGCGCTTGCGTTCTTCGTCTTCGGCAGCATTGGAAACGCCATGACCCTGGCACTCGTGCCCCTCTTCGTCGAACGGCCCGGCATGCGCTGGAATGGTCGATCGTTTCTCATTGTGTCCATGGCATGTGCGGCCTGCCTGGCGGCGCTGCCTGCCTGGATGGAACTCTCGAACGTGGCGCTCACCGAGCGCGCGACCGCCGTCCTGGCCGTCGCGATCATGAGCCTCGCCGGCCTTCTGGGGGCGCCCGCGGTCGCGACCCTCAACGCCACGCATCGCTATGGCCTGCCGGGCCTGATGTGGTCGTTGCGGTTGTTGCCGGTCGGCGCCTATGCGATCTGGGCGCCCGTTGCGCCGCACTTGGGCACGCTGCTTGCCGGATTGGCGTTTGCCGATGTCGCGCGCGCGGCGGTTCTGCACGTCAGTGCGGGTCGGCCGTGGACGCTCCGCGCTGGGGATGAACCGTTGCGCGTCCCTCGCGCGGCGATGCACCTGCTGGCGGGTGCGATCATCGTCGGTCTGTTGCCGCTGGCCGTGCGTGCGATGGCGCTGGTGGATGGCGAAGGCGCGCTCAGCCTCTTCGAGGCGGCAGATCGCGTTTATGGGGCCATGGCCTCGCTCGCCTCGATCGGCGTCGGCAGCGTATCCGCCGTCTACCTCGCCCGGCTCGGCGAGACCAGGGACCCGGTGCGGGGGTGGCGGCTGATCCAGGGGGCGACCCTGGCCTGGGGCCTTGGCTGGCTGGCTCTGGCCCTGACAGCCGGCCTTATTGCGCCCGAGGTGATGACCTGGTTGGGGTTCGCGTGGGCAACGGGGCACGACATCGTTCGCGACCTGTTCCTGGTCCTTGCACTCGGCATCCCCGGGGTCGTGGCGTCCGGTGTTTTCGGGCGCAGGCTGCTGGCCCAGGGCCTCGCACATCATCTCGTGCCCGTGGCGCTCAGCTCGGTCGCGACCGGCCTCGTTGCGGGGGCGCTGCTGTCGCCTCGCCTGGGCTTGCCGGGCCTCGCGGCCGGATTGGCGCTCAGTCAGTATGTCGCCTGTATTCATTCTGCGTTGGTATTGCGACGGGAGGGGTGGAATGCGCATCCTCGTGCTGGCTAACGTCCCCCCCGACGCGGTCGGCGGGGCCGAGGTACAGGCGTGGCAGCTGGCGCGGCACTGGGCGGGCGCGGGACATGAGGTCACCGTTGCCGGCTACGCCAACCTGCCGCGGCTCGAAGCGGGCGTGTCGGTGGTGCGCATCGCCACGTGGCGAGCCAGTCGCGTGACCCGGGCGGCAAGCTATGCCCTCTCCACCGCCCGGCTGCTGTGGCGACGCCGTCGATCGGTCGACCTGGTCTACTGCCGATTCCTCGGCGAGCATGCACTGGTGGCGAGTGCGGCCAGATTCGCAGGTGTGCTGAAGGCGCCGGTGGTGGCATGTCCGGCTTGCGCTTCGGCGCAGGGCGATGTCGCCATCCTGCGCCGCTCGCCGTTGTTCGCACTGATGCGGGCGCTTCTGATGCGGGGACTCACGGGCGTCAATGCCATCAGCACCCGGATTGCCGACGAGGTCGGTGGCCTGGGCTTCCCAGCGCGGTCGGTGGCGCGGATTCCGAATGGGGTCGATGTGCCCGATGACTTGCCCACGCGACCGCCGGGCGAGGTGCTGAAGCTGCTCTTCGTCGGGCGTCTCGTGCACCAGAAGGGGGTCGATGTCCTGCTGGAGGCACTCGCCCGTTTGCCGGAAAGCGGCAGCGGCCTCGAACTGCGGATTGTCGGCGACGGCCCGCTCCGCGCGGAATTGACCGCCCTCGCCGCGCGCCTGCGCTTGTCGCAGCGCGTGCGCTTTGACGGCGGATTGCCGCCGGAGTCGATGGCGCGCGCGTACCGCGAGGCGGATGCGCTGGTCCTCCCGTCACGCTACGAGGGCATGCCGGGCGTCGTTCTGGAGGCAATTGCCCAGGGCTTGCCCGTGGTTGCCACCGAGGTCAGCGGTAGCGAGGATATCGTCGAGCCGGGGGTCGGTTGGGTCGTGCCGCCAGATGACCCTGAGGCGCTCACTCGCGCGCTGTCGGAGGCGATCGCCGCCGGGCCCGACGGGCTGCGCCGGAAGGGCCGTGCCGCGCATCGACTGGCACTGGAGCGATATCACATGGCGCGTGTCGCGCAACAGAATCTGGACTGGTTCGAGGCGCTCCTGGCACGCCCGCGCCAGCTCGGGACAGGAGACCCCGGCCAATGAAATCGACCATGGACAAACTGGCGAAGCTATTGCGTTTCGATGACTCTGTCCGCTTCGAGCTGCTGCTGCGGCTGGCTCGCTGGCTGGTGCCGGGATACCGGTTCAAGTGGCCGCAGATGGCCTGGTGGGACGACCCCGAGTTTTCGGCCTACCTTGAGGCCTTTGACGGGCCGAATGGTCTCAATGCCGACCGACGCTGGATGCTGGGGCAGTTGCTGCGCCTGACCGCAGGGGTGGCCGGCGACACGGCGGAGTGCGGGGTATACCGGGGCGCGGGCTCGTTGCAGATCTGCCGTTTCAATCGCACCAAGGGCACTCCGGTGCCCATGCATTTCGTGTTCGATTCCTTCGAGGGACTGTCCGCTCCGGAGGCTGACGATGGATCCCATTGGCGCGCGGGCGATCTCAGCGTGCCGGAAGCGCGCGTGGCGCGAGCGCTCGAAGGTCACGAGGCGGTGCGACTGCTCAAGGGATGGATTCCGGAGCGCTTCGCCGAGGTCGCCGACCGCCGTTTTGCGTTTGTTCATGTGGACGTGGATCTGCTGGCGCCGACCCGCGATAGCGTCTCGTTCTTCTACCCCCGGCTCAACGACGGCGGCATCCTGCTGTGCGACGACTATGGCTTTACCAGTTGCCCCGGGGCGACCCGCGCCATCGATGACTACCTGACCGACAAGCCCGAGAAGATGATCGCGCTGTCGGGTGGCGGCGGGTTTCTCATCAAGGGCTGCGTGTCGGCAGCGGCCGCGCCGTGCACAGCAGGTGCAGATAGCCGCTGACGGAATCGTCTCCGGGAGGCGCCAGCGTGGGAGGCGACGGTGGTGTCTTGAGCAGCGCGACCATCGCCTCGGCGAGGGCCTTTGGATCAGCGACCGGCACGACCCGAACCCGTCCGTCGCTGCCGAGGCACTCGGCGGATGCGTCATAGCCGGTGCAGACGGCGGGTCGCCCCAGTGCCAATGCCTCGATCAGCGCGTTGGGGTGGCCTTCCCAGCGCGAAGAGAGCACGAAGCCTCGTGCCCGCCGAATCCAGCGCCAGGGGTTCGCCTCGAATCCGGCGAAGCAGACGTTTGCCGTGATGCCGAGCGCCGCGGCCCTGGCCTCGAGGCGCGACCGCTCGGGGCCGTCGCCCAGGATCGCGAGCCGTGCGCCGAGTCGCGGGTCGATGCGCGCGAATGCCTCAAGCAGGGTGGCGTGGTCCTTCTGGGGGATCAGCCGGCCGGCCGTGACCAGCAGACGGTCCGCCTCGGCGGCGAAGGGGTGATCGAGCGGTTCCCTGGCCTGTTGTGCGAGGCGCGCGGCGTCGACGGGATTGGGCAGGTAGTGGATGCGCTCGCGGGCCACGCCCAGGCGCTTCTGGATTTCTGTGGCCATCACCGGGCTGAGGGCCACCACGGCATCGGCGCGGGGATAGAGCAGTCGCATTGCGGCGAGGCGCAGCGGGCTGCGCACGTTCGCGAGCGTGACCGCCTCGCGCAGAACCAGGTGCGGTCGATGGCGACACAGGGCCCGCGCCGCAACCGCCACCAGATTGGCGCCCGTGACGCTGCTCAGCAGGGCCGCGGGCCGTTCTGCGTCGAGCCAACGGGCGAGGTGCCGGACCGATTGGACGCCGCCAGCGGTCTTGAGTGGTACCCACCGAACGCTGTCGGGCACCTCGGCGACCAGGGGGCCGTCGTGGAAGGCGAGCACATCGACGCGATGGCCGGCGGCGGCGAAGCGGCCGGCCAGGTAGAGCATGACACGCTGGGCACCGCCGACCCGGAGGTCCGGCACCAGCAGGGCCAGATGATGGCTCACCGCGCGTTCTGGCGCCACAGCAGGTAGGCGTACAGGGTCCACAGCCGGTAGCCATGGTCGCGCCGCCCGGCGCGGTGCGCATCGAGCAGCGCGTCAACCGCGGTCGGTTCCAGCACCCCGTCGCCCGCGTCACGGGCTAGCTTTGCGAGGCGCTCGCCGAGCGCCCCCCGGAACCAACTGTGGATGGGCACGCCGAAACCCTGCTTGCGGCGCTGCCAGATGCCATCGGGCAGGCGGGATGCGAAGGCCTGCTGGAGCATGCGCTTGCCGCGGGTGCCCCGACGGTGCCAATGGCGCGGCATCGAGAAGGCCAGCTCGACGACCTCGCGGTCGAGGAACGGGGCACGGCTCTCGAGGGAGCAGGCCATGCTGGCCCGATCCACCTTGACCAGGATGTCCTGGGGCAGGTAGACGAGCGCATCGGCCTGCATCATGCGGGCAATATCGTCCGGGTGGGCACACTCGGGCAGCCCCGGTGCGGGATGTCCCCGTCCGGCAAGAGCCGGGGCGAGCGCGGCGAAGGTGTCCGGTGCGAACATCAGGGGCGCGACGTAGGGGGTCTCGGCCTGCTGGCGTCCGACCACGTCGAGGAACAGGTGGGCCTTCTTGAGCAGGCTCCGGCTGTGGTGGGCGGTGGGCTCGGGCAATGCCCGGATCGCGCGCTCGGCCAGGTGCCTCACGCTTCGCGGGAGGCGGGTATACCAGCGCAGGATGTTGCGGGCCTGATAGCGCTGGTAGCCCGAGAACAGCTCGTCGCCGCCGTCGCCGGAGAGGGCCACCTTGACGTGGCGGGCTGCCACGCGCGACACCAGTGCCGTCGGCAGGAGCGAGGCGTCGCCGAATGCCTGACCGACATGGGCGAGCAGCAGGCACTCCAGGTGGGCTTCGTCCCAGTCTGACAACACTTCTTCATGGTGCTCGGTGTTCAGGTGGCTTGCCACATCGCGCGCGTAGCGGCGCTCGTCGAAGGCCACTTCGTCGAATCCGATCGTGAAGGTCTTCAGCCGGCGGTCCAGAGACCGGGACGCCAGCGCGCAGATGAGGCTGGAGTCCACGCCGCCCGACAGGAAGGCGCCGACCTCCACGTCGGCCACCAGGCGCTTGCGGACCGACTCTTCGAGGGCATGCTGCAGCGCGCCCACCGCATCGGCCTCGCTTTGCGGGGACGGGCGCAGCGTGAGTTGCCACCATGGGCTCTGCCGCAGTCCGCCGGAGGACGACCAGCGCCCGATGTGACCCGGCAGGATCTCAGCGATCGAGCGCCAGAGCGTCGTGCCGGGCAGTACGTAGCCGAAGCGCAGAAAGTCCGCAGCACTGTCCAGATCCTCGTCCAGGGCCCCGGGTATCAGGGTACGGAGGGCAGCAAGTTCGGAGGCACAGGCGAGACCTGCGCCAGGCAACTCGGAGAAGAAGAGCGGCTTCTTGCCCATCCGGTCGCGACCGAGAAGCGCCGACCGGGTGTGGGTGTCCCACAGCACGAAGGCCCACATGCCCTCGCAGCGGTGAAGAAAGTCGTGCCCCTCCAGGATCAGGCCGGCGAGCAGGACTTCGGTGTCGCCCCCGGATCGGAACTGCCAACGCGACGCGAGTGACTGGCGCAGGGGTGCGTAGTTGTAGATCTCGCCGTTGTAACTCAGCCAGTAGCGGCCGGTCGGGTCGCTGAGCGGCTGCGGGCTGCCGGCGAGGTCGATGATCGAGAGGCGTCGATGGCCGATCGCGGCCGGGGAAAGGTCCTGCCATGCGCCGGCGTCCGGGCCGCGGTGGACCATGCGCTGCAGGCAGCGAGCCATGCGCTCGCCGCGCACTTCGGGTCGACTGTCGTCAAACAGAAAGGCGACGCCGCACATCAGCCGTTCCTTTCGCTGATCAGTTCGCCGGCCAGCGCCTGATAGCGGCGGGCGGTGCTGCTCCAGCTCAGCCCTTGCGTTTCAACGTAGGCCCGGCCTCGCTCGCTCGCAACCCGCCAGCGGGGCGGGGCGGCGAGGGTTCTCACGGCCTGCGCCAGTGCCGCGGCGTCGCCCGGGGGAAACAGGACGCCTCGCTCATCGTCGCCGATCAGTTCGCGCACCCCAGGGATGTCGCTGGCGGCGACGGGCAGGCCTGCGGCAAAAGCCTCGACCACCACGTTCGGCCGACCCTCCGTGAAGCTGCTGAGGATGAGGATGTCCGCCTCCGCCATCAGGTCCGGCAGGGTCTCGGCTGGCTGAAAGGGCAGGATCTCGACGCGACGGGCGAGGCCTCGCTCGCTGATTGCCCGTTCGAGCGCCCCCTGCTCGGGGCCTTCGCCCACGAAGCGAAGGGAGGTTCCGGCGGGGAGCGCGGCCAGGGCATCCAGCGTGGTCATCGGCGACTTCCTGGGAATCAGACTGCCGACGAACAGCAGCCGCAGGTCCGCAGAGGGCGCGGTGCGTCCTGGAATCGCCAGGAAATCGTCCGACACGCCGTTCGGTATCACCCGGATTCGCTCGGCGAACCCCGGAAAGGCGGTGCGAAGCTGCTCCCCCATCGCCTCGCTGACGGTCACCGTCGCGCTACAGAGGCGAAGGCAGGTCCTGAGCAGCCATCCGTAGGCCACCTGCTTGCCGGCACGGTTGGCGTCCTCGCCACGCAGCACGGCGACGACGGGCTTGCCCCGCAGTCGGCCGACCAGCCCGGCGACGACACCGCAGATTGTCCAGTTGCCGATCAGCACGCCGGCGCCGCTTGATAGACGCCAGGTGGCGAAGGCCATGGCCACCAGGAACGGCGCCACCAGCAGCTTTCGCATCGGGTGGGCTGCGAGCGCGACCGGGATGCCGCCAGGCGCGTGCGCGAGGGTCTGCAGCCGGCGTGGCGCATAGCGGAATGCGTGAGGGCCTGGCCATTGGGGCAGGGGATCGGAGCCGTCGCTCGCGGGCGTGAGGACCACCACGGTGGATGTCTGCGCGAGGGCACGGGCGAGCCGCGCGACGAACACACCACTGGCGGGGTAGCCAACCGAGGGATACGAGGTCGTCAGGAGCAAGAGCGGGGGCGGCGGCATGGCAGGTATGTCAGGGGGAATCCGATGTCGCGGGGGCAATTGAAAAGGTGGCCTCGCACGCCTGAGCCGGCCGAGAGGGTGGCTGACCGTCCAGGGCCGCCATTCGCTCTGCTGGTGTGGTGTCCCACGGCATCACCGACTGCGCCCGGGCGTAGGCCGCGCGAGCCTCGCCGAATCGGCCGCACTCCGCCAGCAGATCCCCCAGCAGCAGTTCGTGCCGGGGCACGGGTGTGCCTTGATTGATTGCGCGCAAGCGCATCAGCACGTCGATCGCTTCGGCGCGCAGGCTCACCGAGACCATGGCGGGCGCGGCGAGATCCAGGACCTGTCGGTTCTGCCAGCCGAGTTCGACCGCGCGCACCATGTTTGCACCGGCGTTGCCGGCATCGCCGGCCTGGGCCTGCGCGATCCCGTAGTTGAGCCAGGCGCGTGGCGCGCGCGGTGCGGCGCGCACGTTCGCCTCGCCGAGGGTCACGCCGTTCCGCCAGGCGGGCAGCCGCTCGATCGTGCTCCAGGCACACAGCGCGATCACAACCAGGCCGATGGCAGCTATCGGAAGGGCCAGGCCAGGGCGTGCTTCGATCAGGTACCGCACGGCGAGCGCCACCAGGGCGAACAGGGCCACACCTGGGAGATACATCCGGTGCTCGAAGACCATTTCGAGGCCATGGAAGGTCCCCTCGGGTACCAGTGCGATGAGTGGAAACAGCAGCAGGTAGCCGGCTATCCGCCCGCGGCGGCTGAACAGGGCAACGAAGCCGCAGAGCAACCAGAGGGCGACGCCTGCGATCGCCGGCAGGGTGGTGGCCGGCGAGAGCCAGCCGGTCGAGGTGACGAAGCCGTGCTCCAGCGAAAAGCGGTCCGGCAGCGGCCACGCCATCTGGCCGAGGTGGAAGAACAGGACCCTTGGCTGGGTCAGCAGGCGTTCCTCCATCGTGAAGTCGCGGTGGATGTAGGCATAGCTGTGTTTTGCACGCAGCGGGCCTTCGATGTAGAACAGGTCGGCCACGACATAGACCGCCGCCAGGGCGATCAGCAACCACACATAGCGATCCCAGGGGTGCCGGAAGATGGGGCCGTTCAGCCGGCAGACGCCGTACTCCGCGACGATCAGCGTCGCCGGGATCATCAATGCGTTCTCCTTGCTGAGGAACGCGCAGTAAGCTGCCGCGGCGCAAAGGGCGCCCCACGCTAGACCGCGCGACAGCGAATGTGAGGTCCTTGCCGCCACATAGGCGATTGCCGTCACAAGGTAGAACAGCGCCACCATCGAGGCCATGCGCTGGACAATGTAGGTGACGGCCTGGACCTGAATGGGGTGGACCGCCCACATCGCACCGGCGGCAAGGGCGACGAGGATCGTCGTGCGCGGCCGGGTGTCATCGGGGTGGGCGAGGTGGAGCGCCTGGAAAATGAACGCGAAGACGGCGACGCTGCACAGGGCGTGGATCGCGATATTCGTTTGCTGGAAGGGGACTGCGGACCCTTGGCCCCGCCACCAGTCGATGATGAGGCTCGCGTTCGGCAGCGGGCGGCTGGTTAGCTCGGCAGAGTCCAGAGCCTGCAGCAGCGAGCGCCAACTGAGGGCGTCGAGGTGGTAGGCCTCGACCTCAACAAAGTTGATGTAGTCGTCGAAGTGAAAGCCGTTGCCCAGTGCGCCGGCATAGATCAGTGCAACGAGGGCCAGCAGGCCGCCGACGCAGGTGGCAAGAAGGCGAGGCGCGTATCGTCCGGATGACAGGGAGCGGGGGGGCCTGTTGCGAGCCACGGTCATCCGGGGCTAGTTGGCCCCGATGTGCAGCAGCTGGCCGCTCTGGCGATCCACTTCGGCGGTGCCCTGAGCCTGGCGGCCGATCACCGGGATGACCAGCACCGGCGATCCGGCCGCCTCGGCGGTACTCGTCTGGGTGAACTGGTCGAGGTGCTCGGGCAGGGGCGCATAGGCGTTGGAGAGCAGCGCCATCGCTGGCGTGTCGAAGGCGGTGGCTGCGTTGGCGGCGGCTTCCTGGGACGCTGCGAAGGAGAGCCTGACGAAGACCGGCCGCGGTCCGCCTCGCCATGCCTCGATGGCCTGCACGGTGGCCGGGGGCTCGTCGAGAATGTCACGCGCAGTCACGACGAAGAAACGGTCGTACATGTACGCGAGGTAGGCCGGTCGCTGGGCAGAGATTGTCCAGGCGCCGTAGGTGAGCGCGGCAATCTGGATCAGCGCAATGACCGAGAGGTCGAAAACGAGGGTCCGCTTGCGGGGCTTGTAGACGAGGACCGTCAGCGCGGGGCCCAGGATTACATCGACCACCGCCACCAGGCCGAGGATCTTCCAGACGCCCTGCAGGGTCGCCAGCCCGTCCGGATACCAGACGGTCAGTGTGAGCCACGCCAGCACCCCGACCGCCAGGGCGCTGATGATCAGGTGCAGGAGGCCGGCGCGGGCCTTCGCCTTGAGCAAGTCGAGTCCAAGCATGCGCTGTCATTCGCTCCGTGGCTTAAGCATGTCGTGAGGATGCCACCATAAACGAAAACACCCTGCCGAAGCAGGGTGTTCGATCAAGCGGGTGAGGCGATTAGCGGAAGTTCGCCGGCACGTACTTGGTATCGCAAGTGGTCGAACCGGTCCAGGCGTTCGCCGTGGCGCTCGGGGTCAGGAGAATGTTGCAGGCCGCGGCCACGCCGGTGGCGGTCTTGATGCCCACGGTCACGACGCCGGCAGCAACGGACGGAGCATCGCAGTACTGGGTGTCGGTGGTGGCGCAGCCGGCGGCGGCGGTGTTCGACGGCAGGCTGTTGGTGGAAGCGTAGGCCTCGGAAACGGAGCTCTTGCAGGCCGAAGCGACACCGGCGCACTCAGAGATCTTGGCGCGGATCGTGTAGTCCTGATAGGCCGGCAGAGCGACTGCAGCCAGGATACCGATGATGGCAACCACGATCATCAGTTCGATCAGGGTGAAACCTTGCTGGACTTTTTTCATGGTGTTTCTCCTTTTTCAATGTTCGCGGTGCTGTCCGCTACGGGCTAGCTATATCAAGTGCCGTGCCAGTTTTGTAAGTGACGGAAAAGCAAAGGAAAAGTGTTTTCTGCCCGCCTGTGGTCGCGTTGACAATGTCAACTCGTGACATGACAGTCGGGCGCAGGCGGCAGTTGTTGACAATGGCTTGTCAGCCAATGTCACATTGCGTGAGCAAGCGGTGCTCGTGGGGGAGGGTGGCTTGACAGGTGCGGCGAGAAGATGGCGGCGGTACCGGATCGAGGACGACGGCTGGGCACGGGACGTTCAGTTGTGCCCCTCACCGAATTGTGACGCGCGGCCCGCCGGGGTGCCGCTCAGCCTGATCGTGGTGCATGCGATCAGCCTGCCGCCGGAGGGCTTCGGCGGGCGTCAGGTCGAGGCGTTTTTTCAGAATCGTCTCGACCCTGGCGAACATCCGTACTTTGCGTCGATTTGCGCGATGCGGGTGTCGGCCCATTTCCTGATCCGGCGAAACGGGGAGGTTGTGCAGTTTGTGCCGGCCGGTCTTCGGGCATGGCATGCCGGCGTGTCGCGCTGGCGCGAGCGCGAACGGTGCAACGACTTTTCGGTTGGGATCGAACTGGAAGGCAGTGACACCCAGCCCTTTGCGCCGCCCCAGTACGATGCCCTCGCACGGCTGACGGATGCCTTGCGTGAGCGATACCCGACGATCGAAGCCATTGCGGGGCACGATGAAATCGCGCCGGGCCGCAAGACCGATCCAGGCCCGTATTTCCAGTGGGCGCGATTGCTTGACGGGCTCGCGGTGCCTCTGCAGAGAAAGTAGGGCCGATTTTCCAGCCCCTGGCGGCACCGCGAGCGCCGGGCACGCGGGGCGGCGCGAGTGACGTGACGCGCATTGGCGGGCGCCCGCTCGCTCGCGCCCGCCGGGATGCTCCCCACGGAAGAGGGGTTGTGTGGCGCATTGCGGCGAACACTAGCGTTCGTGCGGATCTTGGCTATCTGTATTGATTTGTTGTGATTTTCTTCATTGACTGGTGGCTGATCAGTCATTATCATGCGCTCGACTGCTGCAGTGCAGCATGACTCTCCGGTGGGCTGGCAGCAATGGCCGGGACCGGATTGGCGCGCGCTGGATCGCTTTTCCCGGCGCGTACTCGACTACTGGCGACCCTGGCTTCACGGATGGATCCTGCGATCCGCCGGCGCCCTGGATCTGCACGGGAAGGACGTGCGGTTGGGCAGGAAGAGGGGGCACAGCAAGGAGGCAGCATGAGCACCGCAACCCGATTCGCGCGCCGTGGCAGCGCGCTTATTCAATTCGCCGGCCACCTGGCGCATGGCAGCCTGCTGACAGCAGGCCTGTTTACCCTCGTCATCCTGTCCGCCAACCTCGTCGAAGGGCGTGACCCGGCCGCCAGCGTCGGCGTGACTACAGCACATGCCGCAGAGACGGTGCCGGCAACAGTCCCGGGCGCCGAGGCGACTGTGCTTACCGAGGCGGCGGACATCGCTGCCGACGAGCTCGACAGCGAGCCGCCGCCGGCACTGGCCAAACCGGCGCTATCTTCCGGAATGGCGCGCGTGAAGGCGTACGTGGCCAAACGCTACCGCGTCTCGGCCGTGGCGCTGGAGCCCCTGCTCGCCGAGGCGGAGTCGGTCGGCGCCGAGCATGGCTTCGATCCGTTGCTGCTGGTGGCGATGATGGCCATCGAGTCCAGTTTCAATCCCTTCGCCGAGAGCACGGTCGGTGCCCAGGGCCTGATGCAGGTCATTCCCCGCTTCCATCAGGACAAGATTGGCGATGGGGCCGGTGAAGATGCACTCTTCGACCCGCGGCTCAACATCCGCGTGGGTGCGCTGGTTCTCAAGGAAGGCCTCAAGCGCTACGGTACGCTGCAATCGGCCCTGCAGTATTACGGGGGTGCCCTCAAGGATCCGAGCGCGGGCTACGCCAACAAAGTGCTGTCGATGAAGGCGCGTCTGAAGAACGCCGCCGGGGCGCAGCGCACGGCCTGAGCGCCCCACGTTCGGTATCGACAAGGGCGGCGAGAGCCGCCCTTCTTGCATCAGCGGTCCGAAGGCGTGCGGAGTACCGCGGCCATTCGCCCGAGGGCTTCCTCGATCCGCTCGCGGCGCGTCGTATAGGCGATTCGCAGATGGCTGGCAGGTTCGTGACTGCCGAAATCCATGCCCGGTGTCGTGGCCACGCCGGCTTCCTCGATGAAGCGGCGCGCGAGGGCGTCGCTGTCGGGGTGCAGGGCGCTGGCGTCGGCATAGACGTAGAACGCGCCCTGCGGGACCGAGGCGAGCCGGAATCCCAGTGACGAGAGTCCGGGCAAGAGCACATCGCGCCGCCGCGCGAACTCGTCCCGGCGCGCTTCGAGAAGCTCGATCGTTTCCGGTGCGAACGCAGCGAGGGCGGCATGCTGGGCCACCGTCGAGGCGCAGATGAAGAAGTGCTGGGCCAGCTTTTCGACTTCCCGCTGGAAACCGTCGGGGACGACCAGCCAGCCGAGCCGCCAGCCGGTCATCCCAAAGTATTTGGAGAAGCTGTTCACGACGAAGATGTCGTCGTGGCGGGTCAGTGCGGTCGAGGCCTCGACGCCGTAGGTGAGGCCCTGGTAGATCTCATCCACGATCAGGGTCCCGTGCCGCGCGGCCACGACCTGATGCAGCGCGTCGATCTCGTCCTGGCTCAGGAGCGTGCCGGTGGGGTTGGAGGGGCTGGCGACGACAAGTCCGCGGGTGCGCCTGCCCCAGGCAGTGACGACCTGCTCCGGCGTCGGCTGGAAGGCCGCAGCGCCATCGACCGGCAGCGCCTGGGCGACGCCTTCGAAGGCGCGGACGAAATGCCGGTTGGAGGGATAACCGGGATCGGGCAGCAGCCAGCCGTCGCCCGGGTCTGTGGTGGCCGCAATCGCGAGGGTCAGAGCCCCAGAGGCGCCCGGCGTGACAACGATCCGCTCTGGCGCGACGTCGGCTCCGAAGCGGTCACGGTAGAAGCGGCTGATGGCTTCCCGCAGCGCCGGCAGGCCGAGCGCGCTGGTGTAGTGCACATCGCCGCTCGCCAGGAAGCGCTGGGCGGCCTCGATCATCGGTGGCGGTGTCGGGAAGTCGGGCTCCCCGACTTCCATGTGGATGATGTCGCGCCCCATGGCCTCGAGCTCGCGCGCGCGGCGCAGCAATTCCATGACGTGGAAGGGCTGGATATCGTCGAGTCGCCGGGCTCTGTGCATGTCGCGGTCGGTCTGGAAGGTCTTGGGCGATGGTGCGCCCGGCGCCTGCAAACAACAAGGCCGGGCAAGCCCGGCCTTGTTCTCGGGGGCGCTGGCGCGTCAGTCGATCATCGCCAGTTCGAACAGCTCGCGCTTGAGCAGCATCTGGCGTGGCAGGCGATCCTGCAGCTTGTCGAACCACTCCTTGTGGCCGGCGAGTTCGCTCTTCCAGGCTTCGGCATCGACCTGGGTCAGGGCTTCAAACTCCTCGCGCGTCACTTCGGCGCCGTTCCAGTCGATGTCCTCGAACTTCGGCATCCAGCCCAGCGCGGTCTCCTTCGCACCGACGCGGCCCTTGACGCGATCGACGATCCACTTGAGCACACGCATGTTCTCGCCGAAGCCGGGCCACATGAATTCGCCCTTTTCGTTCATGCGGAACCAGTTCACGCAGAAGATCCGCGGTTTGCCGGAGACGCGGCGGCCGATGTCCAGCCAGTGGTTGAAGTAGTCGCCGATGTGATAGCCGCAGAACGGCAGCATCGCGAACGGATCGCGGCGTACCACGCCCTGTTCGCCGACCGCGGCGGCGGTGGTCTCGGAGCCGAGTGTGGCCGCCATGTACACGCCAAAGTTCCAGTTGAAGGCCTCGTAGACGAGCGGCACGGTCGTCGCCCGCCGGCCACCGAAGACGAAGGCCGCGATCGGTACTCCCTGCGGGTTCTCCCACTCGGCGTCGATGACCGGGCACTGCCGTGCCGGTGCGGTGAAGCGCGCGTTCGGATGGGCGGCCTTGCGACCGGTCTGGCGGCCGATCTCGGGCGTCCAGTCCTGGCCCGTCCAGTCGATCAGATGGGCAGGCGGCTCCTTCGTCATGCCTTCCCACCAGACGTCGCCGTCGTCGGTGAGCGCAACGTTGGTGAAGATCACGTTCTCGCGCAGCGTCGCCATCGCATTGAAGTTGGTCTTCTCGGACGT
>JAGRGD010000263.1 GCA_020445665.1 Rhodocyclaceae bacterium | reverse complement strand
GGCAGGTCGAGGGCCTGCCAGCCGATGCAGGCGCCCATGCCGCCGGCGGCGTAGAAGCGGAAACGCTGCTTGCCGTCGGCGCGGATGCGGCATTGCGCCTCAGCTACCATGTAGTCGGCACCGTTGCGGTTGACCTGGCCATGGGCGAACCAGGTGCCTTCGGCACAACTGGGTAGCAGTTCGACCTGGACCGTGAGGTCGCGCCGGGTGGTGTAGTTGCCGACACCGCTGTAACGGTTGCACACCTTGGTGGTCGTGCCCGCGGGCGTAGTGACCTCGGCGGTGGTGCAACCTGAGTAATAGTTGGCGAGACTGCCCAGCACGCTCGACGGATTGCCTGCGATATCGCGGGCGGCGGCGATGGCGGGATCGTAGGCCGAGACCGGGGGGCGCGGCGTGTTGGCCGAAGTCACGGCACCGCGCTGCGCCTGGCAGACGGGATCATCGGTGCTGGTGGCGCAGGCGGCCAGGCGCGCGTTGGCCGGGCCCGACAGGCTGGGCTGTCCGTAGTACGTGGTTTCCGGTGGCGTCGTGGTGTAGCCCGGCACGGCACTCGATGCACTCGGCGCATTCACCGTCCCGCGGATGACGGGATTGGCCGCCTGCCCGGCGGTGGTGCCTTCCTCGAAGGGACCGGCGACGGCGGCGGTCTGCGTCGTGAGGAAGCAGACGAGCGTGATCCAGGTGACCCAGCGGCGCATCGTGGCCTCCTATCCCTTGATCCGTTTCAGGAAGGTCTCGGCGGGCGGGCCGAACCCGGGTGCCGAGCGCCGCATGTGTTCCAGCGCGTAGTCCACGCTCACGTCGCCGGAGGCCCGCAGGAAACTGTCGGCCGGCGCGCAACTGCCGTTGGCGCAGGCAACCGGGCGGGTGCCGTCGCGCACCAGCACGAAGGTCGGTACCCGGGTGACGGCGTAGCGGTCGAAGGCCTGGGGATCGATCTGCACGGCCACCTGGCGGGATCCGATCAGGCCCTGCACCTGGGCGACGGTGTCGCGCAGCGAGCCGTTGGCGAAGCCCCGGAGGACGATCGACGCCCTGGCCCGCGCGGCCTGGTCGACCAGCCGTTGCAGTGTGGGCCGGGGCATGGACAGGCTGACAAACACCAGTAGCCCGGGCCCAGCCGCCAGCCCCTGCGCCTGAGTCATCGCCTCCGCTTGCGATGCATAGCCCCGCGCCAGCGTTTCGAGGTCGATCGGCGTGCGGCTCCTGGGCTGGGGCAGCGCCTCGACGTTCGGGCGGGTCGGCACCGGCGCGGATCGCAGTTCGGCATCGCTGGGCGTGCCGTACTTCCGCCGCGCCGCATCGATGTCCTGGTCGGTGACGGTCGGCATTTCGCGGCGGACCCGTTCGATGTCCGCGTCGGTGATGACCGGCGGGTCTTGCGCCAGGGCCTGCACGCTCGCCACGAGCGCGGCGGCGAGGCCGAGGGCTCGGGCAGAAGGAGGGAGATCAGAAGCCCACACAGCAGTTCCTCTTGCGAAATAACATGAAGGCGAAATCCTCGCCGCGCACCGGGTATTCCTTGCCGGCGCCCCACAGCACCGTGGTGCGGCCGAAGGGCTGGCAGCAGCGGCCGGCCTCCTTGTCGGTGTTGGGGATCGGGTAGGTGAGTTGGGTCTTGTAGGCAGTCTTGTCCATGACCGGCTCGAAGTACGGGCCGCACAGGCCGGGCGTGCCGTGCCATCCCCAGGCGATCAATTCGCGGTGCATCTTGGCGGTCAGGCGCTGGGCCATCAGCGCGGCCGTGCGCACGCCGCCCAGGTGGTAGGGCACGTGGCCGTCGAGGGGATAGACGCCCCCCTGGCAGCCGGCGCACCAGAAAAGCTCCTTGAGGCCGAAACCGACCGAGGCGGCGACGCAGTCGGCGGCGCAGGCGGCGATGGCGACTGGATTGGCGAAGAGCACGGCGTCCGGATTGAGAATCAGGGTCAGTTCGTCATCGGCCCACAGGGGATCGACCTCGGTGAGGTAGGCGAGGTCGAAGGAGCCCTTTTCCAGGCAGGGGAAGTCGGTCACCACGTCGAGCCAATACATCACCGGGTTCACGTAGAAGTGCGCCTGGTAGAAGCTGCCGCCGTCGCCATCGCCTTCGGGCCGCGTGAAGCGCGCGGCCTCCGGCGCCGGGATGCCCGGGTCGAGATCGATGCCGCCGAGCGATACCAGGCAGAAGGGTTTGCGCACCGCCTCGACATGCCGTGCGGGCTCCCAGAAGCCGATGGAGAGCCCGATGACCGGATTGACGCCACAACTGCAGACCGGGCTCGATGGGTTGTCGGTGTCCTCCTGGTCGCCGAAGTTGGCGATGCGCGCGGCGCCGATGCTGATCGGCAGGATGCAGGACCAGCAGATATCGGTGATCGGATTGGGAAACTTGCCGGTGCAGGTGGCCGCGCCGGCGGCGAGGCTGGGGCCGGCCGCGCAGGCGAGCACGGCGGCGAGCAGGAAGGAAACGAGGCCGCGATGGGCATTCATGGGGATACCGCCAATTCGTCGATACGCAGCCGCAGCCCTTCCTGCGACACCAGGGCCGGCACCTGGGTGATGCCCAGGCGGCGGGTGAGCAGGCCCTGCTGGTCGTAGTAGACCGGGACGTGCCAGGACTGCATCAGGTCAAGGTAGGAGCCGCCGACCAGGATCGGCTTGACGCGTCCCTGGGAGAGGGCGATCAACTGCCGCGCCCGGCTGATCTGACGCGGGTCGCGGGCATCGAAGAACAGCAGGTGCCGGGACAGCGACACCACCTCCAGCGGGTTCTTGCGCGTGCCGGCGGCAAACAGCAATTCGCCCTGGGGGCCGAGGACGTTGCGATCCAGGGTGAAGCTCGGATCGAAGTAGAAGGTCCGAACCGTTTCGGTCGCACGCAGGCCGGTGACCGGCGGCGGGTTCTTCACGGTCGCGATGCCCCGCTCGCGGGCTTGTGCTTCCGGGCGGGCGAGTTCGCCGCTGCGTTCCTTCTCG
>JAGRGD010000262.1 GCA_020445665.1 Rhodocyclaceae bacterium | reverse complement strand
GCTCTACCATTGAGCTACACCCGCGTACAACGCAGCCGACACTTCATCCGCAACCGCCTTCGAAATACCGCAACCCGAAGGAGATCAGTCATTCTGCTGGTGGAGGGGGAAGGATTCGAACCTTCGAAGGCTGAGCCGGCAGATTTACAGTCTGCTCCCTTTGACCGCTCGGGAACCCCTCCAGCGGAAAGCGCCGAATTCTAGTCGCCGGTTCGCACCCTGTCAAACGCTTCTTCGCGTTTTCCACGATTTTCTTCGCAGGGCATCGACACGGGGCATCTTTCGCGCGGTCCGCGTGTCACAACGGGGAGTCTGGAGGCGCGGACGGCGGGGACCGCGCTGGCTACAATGCAGCGGCCGGGCGGCGCGTCGAGCCCCGCCCGGCTCGCCCAATCGGAGGCGCCCAACCGGGCCGGAGGTGAGCATGTCGGATCTTGATCGAACCCCTGTCGCCAAGCCGGGCGTGTCGCTTGAGGACAAATACACCCGCCACGCCGGACGCGTCTACCTTACCGGCTACCAGGCGCTGGTGCGGTTGCTGATGATCCAGCAGGAGCGGGACCGGGTGGCCGGCCTGACGACATCGGGTTTCGTGTCCGGCTACCGCGGTTCGCCGCTGGGTGGACTCGACCAGACCCTGTGGAAGGCGCGCGAACACCTGGAGTCACGCGGCATCGTGTTCCAGCCCGGCATCAACGAGGACCTTGCCGCGACCGCGGTGTGGGGCTCGCAGCAGGTCAGCCTGTCGCCCAGGGCCCGCGGTGACGGTGTATTCGCCATGTGGTACGGCAAGGGCCCCGGTGTCGACCGCTGTGGTGACGTCTTCCGTCACGCGAACGCGGCCGGCAGCGCCCGCTTCGGTGGCGTGCTGGCGATTGCCGGCGACGACCATGCGGCCAAGTCGTCCACATTCCCCCACCAGACCGACCACTTCTTCAAATCGATGATGATGCCGGTGCTGGCCCCCGCCGGGGTCCAGGAGTACATCGACTTCGGGGTGCATGGCTGGGCGCTGTCGCGCTATTCGGGCTGCTGGGTGGCGTTCAAGGCGCTCGCCGACACGGTCGAGACCTCGGCCTCGGTCGACGTGGATCCGGAGCGGGTGCAGGTCACGATTCCGACCGATTTCGCGCTGCCGCCCGACGGCCTCAACATCCGCTGGCCCGACCCGCCGCTGGTGCAGGAGCGCCGGCTGCTCAACTACAAGCTCTACGCCGCGCTGGCGTACTGCCGCGCAAACGGCCTCAACCGGGTGGTCATGGATTCGCCGCGTGCGCGGCTTGGCATCATCACGTCGGGCAAGAGCTATCTCGACGTGCGCCAGGCCCTCGACGACCTCGGGATCGACGGGGAGCGAGCGGCCGAGATCGGCCTGCGGGTCTACAAGGTCGGCATGGTCTGGCCACTGGAGGCCGAGGGGGTCCGTCACTTCGCCGAAGGGCTTGATGAGATCCTGGTGGTCGAGGAGAAGCGCCAGTTGCTCGAGTACCAGTTGAAGGAGGAGCTCTACAACTGGCGCGAAGACGTCCGCCCGCGGGTCGTCGGCAAGTTCGACGAGAAGGGCGAATGGGCGCTGATCCCGGGCGCCGACGGCACCGTCGACCACGGTGACTGGCTGCTCCCGGCCGCCGGCGAGCTGACACCCGCAATGATCGCGCGGGCCATCGCGAGCCGTATCGCGCGCTTCTACACGTCGGACCGGGTCAAGGCACGACTGGCCTTTCTCGAGGCCAAGGAGGCCGCCCTGTCGCGCCGCGTGATCCCCATCGACCGGGTGCCCACCTTCTGTTCCGGCTGCCCCCACAATACCTCGACCCACGTGCCCGAGGGCAGCCGTGCCCTGGCCGGCATCGGCTGCCACTACATGGTCAACTGGATGCCCGAACGCCGCACCGGGACCTTCACCCAGATGGGCGGTGAGGGCGTGCCCTGGGTCGGGCAGGCGCCATTCACGGACGAGCCCCATATCTTCGCCAACCTGGGCGATGGCACCTACTTCCACTCCGGCCTGCTGGCGGTCCGCCAGTCGGTCGCGGCCCGGGTCAACATCACCTACAAGATCCTCTACAACGACGCCGTCGCGATGACCGGAGGCCAGCCGGTGGACGGTCAGCTGACGGTACCGATGGTCGTCCGCCAGCTCGAGGCCGAGGGGGTGCTCAACATCGTCATCGTGACGGACGGAACGGACCGACCCTACGGGCCGCCCGACCTGCCCCACGGCGTGCCGATCCGCCACCGCGACGAACTGGACGCGATTCAGCGCGACCTGCGCCAGTCGCCCGGCGTCTCGGCGCTCATCTACGATCAGACCTGTGCCGCAGAGAAGCGGCGGCGGCGCAAGCGCGGGCAGTTCCCCGACCCTGCCCGGCGGGTTTTCATCCACGAGGGGGTGTGTGAAGGCTGCGGCGACTGCAGTACCCAGTCCAACTGCATGTCGGTAGTCCCTCTCGAAACCCCCTTCGGGCGCAAGCGGGCCATCGACCAGAGCAGCTGCAACAAGGACTATTCCTGCCTGAAGGGCTTCTGCCCGAGCTTTATCACGATCGAGGGCGGTCGCCTCGCGCGGGGGCGCGCCCGCCAGGTGGACGAGTCCGCTTTCCCTCCACCGCCCGAGCCCACGCTGCCCGACACGAGCCGCCCGTTCGGTATTCTGGTGACCGGAGTCGGCGGTACCGGCGTCGTCACGATCGGTGCACTGATCGGCATGGCCGCGCACCTGGACGACCGGGGCGTGACGGTGCTCGACATGACTGGCCTGGCCCAGAAGGGCGGCTCGGTGTTTAGCCACATCCGGATTGCCGAGCGCCCCGAAGACCTTCACGCGGTGCGGATCGCCGCCGGCGAAGCGGATGCCGTGATCGGTGGTGACGTGGTCGTGACGGCCAGCGACGAAGCCCTCGCCAAGATGGCCGGCGAGCGCACCCGCGCCATCGTGAACTGCGCCGAGACCCCCACTTCCGACTTCGCTCACAACCCGGACTGGCAGTTCCCCCTGGAACGTATGCAGACCAGCATCGTCGAGGCCATCGGCCGCGACGCCGCCGACTTTCTCGACGCGCAGACGATCGCCACCCGCCTGCTCGGCGACGCCATCGCCACCAACCTCTTTCTGCTCGGCTACGCCTGGCAGAAGGGCATGGTGCCGGTCTCCCACCAGGCCCTGCAACAGGCCATCGACCTGAACGGGGTGGCCATCGAATTGAACCGCAAGGCCTTTCTTTGGGGCCGTCGCGCAGCCTGCGATCTGGAGGCGGTGCGCCGCGCCGCCTTGCCGCCCGGCGCCCAGCCAGAAGTATTCGACTCGCTGGATGCGCTGGTCGCCCACCGCGTCGAGGCCCTCACGGCCTATCAGGACGCGGCCTACGCCGAGCGCTACCGCCGGCTGGTGTCGCGTGTTCGGCGGGCCGAGGCCCCACTGGGCTCGACCCGGCTCAGCGAGAGCGTCGCCCGTCAGGCGTACCGGGTGATGGCCTACAAGGACGAGTACGAGGTCGCCCGCCTGTACGGCGATGAAGCGTTCTGGCGGCGCGTCGCCGACACCTTCGACGGTGACTACCAGGTGCGCTTCCACCTCGCGCCGCCACTGATCAGCCGGCCGGACCCCAACACCGGCCAGATCGCGAAGCGCGCCTACGGCAAGGGGCTGCTGCGCGCTTTCCGTCTGCTCGCCCGGCTCAAGGGATTGCGCGGGTCGCGCTGGGATCTGTTCGGCCGCAGCGAGGAGCGCCGCGCCGAGCGGGCGCTGATCCGCCAGTACGAGCAGGACGTGCTCGAGCTGGCGGATCATCTGTCCTTCGACCGGCTGCCGCTGGCCATCCAGATTGCGGACATTCCGGCGACGATCCGTGGCTTCGGCCACGTCAAGCTACGCAACATGGCCGAAGCCGCCGTGCGCAGGGAAGCGCTCCTGGCACGCTGGCGGCAGGTCCGGCAGCCGGTGCCTGCAGAAGAGGCCCGCGCCGCGTAGGTCGGGCCGGACGGTATCATGGCGGCCCGCCCACGCTTCCCGTCGCCTCATGCCCCTCGCCAAGGCGCTCGCCGCCCAGTTGCTTGCCCTCGCGCTCGTCGCAGCGGCGGGACGGGCCGGCCTGCTGCCCGGCGACGGACTCTGGCCAGCGGCGATCGCCCAGGGACTCGGTGCAGCGGGCATGGCGGCGCTGCTGCGCGCAGAGCGCTGGTGGCTGCCGATACACCTTTCCTTCGTGCCGGCACTGCTGGCAGCGACGCAGCTGGCGCTGAATCCGCTGTGGTACCTCGCCGCCTTCGTCGTGATGGCGCTGGTCTACTGGAGCACGTTCCGCACCCGAGTGCCGTTGTTCCTGTCGAATCGACAGACGGTGGCGGTGGTGGCGCAACACCTCGATGCGCAGCCCTCCGGCGTGCTGCTCGACATCGGCAGCGGCACCGGCTCGTTGCTGCGCCCCCTGGCGCGAAGCCACGCTGGCTGGCGCTTCGTCGGTATCGAGTCGGCCCCTCTGCCCCACTGGCTGGCGGGCCTGATGGCCAGCGGGCAGGGCAACCTCACCCTCGAGCGGGGCGATTTTTTCGCGCGGGACTGGGGTGAGTTCGACATCGTCTACGCCTTTCTCTCGCCAGTGCCGATGCCCCGGGTCTGGGAAAAGGCCCGCCGCGAGATGAAACCCGGGGCCCTGCTGCTGTCCAACTCGTTCCCGGTTCCAGACGTCGAGCCGGTTCGCATCGAGCCGGTAGCGGATCGGCGTGGTACCCACCTCTACGTGTACCGCCCGCGTTTAGGAAAGCGACGAAAAGGTCGATAAAACCGACTCTGTTTCACCCGCGCCGGTCGACATGGCGCGCCGACAATTGCACTGTCGGCGTCCCGGTCGCTCCGTTGCTGCGAGCGGTCGGCGGGCGCGTTGGAGATCGAAACCATGGCTGAGATCGTCTGCATCATCGGAAACAAGGGTGGCACCGGCAAGACCACCCTCTCCCACATGCTGTGCCAGGGCATGGGACTGCTGGGCCAGCGCTCGGCCTGCATCCTGACCGACACCGCGCGGGAACCACTGCAACCGGGCGGCCGGCGCTACATCACAGCCGATGCGCGCACGCCGGAGGCCCTGTCGAAGGTGGTCGATAAACTGCGAGGTATGGAAGGCTGGCTGGGTGTCATCGACGGCGGAGGCAACCGGACCGAGGTGGACAGACGGCTGTATGGCATTGCCGACATCGTATTGCTGCCTTTCCGCGAGTCTCATGAAGACATCCGCACCGTCATCAAGGATCTCGAACTGTTCCCTCGCGCCTACGCCGTGCCAAGCCAGTGGCCGGTCAACAACTGGCAGCGGACAGCAGCAGATCGCTCGGTGGCACAACTGATGGCGGACTACCGGCACCGCATCCTGCGCCCGGTGTTCGGAATATCATCCTCCAAGCTACTGCTGCAGAAACAGGTGCCTGAAGCGATCCCGACGGCACTGGCCAACGCCTGCCGCGCGGTCGCCGGGCAGGTGCTGGACCTGATGGAACTGGAGTATCGCCTTCAGACCGGGGACGACGAGCCCCGGGTCCGGGACGGCAGCGTCGGCGTCGCGGTCGAGCGCCACGCCGCGCATTCGCACTAGCCGAGGCGACTGCCGCTGGCGTCAGAAGCGCACGCCGTGGCGCGCGATGACGACCAGGGCCTGGGCGCGGCTGGAGACCTTCATGGCCTTGAAGATGGCCGATACGTGGACTTTGACCGTCCCTTCGGACAGTCCGAGCAGATCGGCGATTTCCTTGTTGGTCTTGCCCTGGGTGAGCAGGTCCAGAACGCGCATCTGGGCGGCCGTCAGGCCGAATTTGTCGTTCAGTCCAACCGCAGGCCGCTTGTCGTCGTGCTCCTTCATGCCAGCCGGCACGAACACGCCGCCGTCAAGGACCACGCGAATGGCCTTGAGCAGGTCCGCGCCCGAGCTTGCCTTTGGCACGAAGCCCGACGCTCCGGCCTTCATGGCCCGTTGCACCGAAGCCGGGTCGTCGAGGGCCGAGACGACGATCGCCGGAATGTCGGGAAACCGCTTCGCCATCACGCCGAGCAGCGAGAAGCCGTTCATGTCCGGCAGCATCAGGTCGATCACCGCCAGATCCCAATCTTCCCCCTCCGCAAGCCTCGCCAGTGCGGTATCGGCGTTGGACGCCTCCACACATTCGACGTCATCCTCCAGGTGCTGGAGCGTCTGCGCCATGGCTTCGCGAACCAGCGCGTGGTCTTCAACGATTAGAATCCGGGTCATGTCAGGTCGATCTCGCAAGTAGCACCGCGGCGAGCGGCCGGACATGAATAACGCATAGCCAGCAAAATCTCAACAATCGTCGAAATCCTTGCGTGAACGATTCTGCGGATGGAAGGAAATTCACAGCATTTTGAGGTCAATGACGGCTGAGTGCCGCATCATCTGGGTTCCGTCCGCCCAGCCACACGATGACCGGGCCGCCCCGGTCGGGGGCTCGCCGATCGTGCCAGATGCCATGAAACGGGAACCGTCGCCTTGATTCGCCGCTGGGGCATTCGCGCCCGCCTCACGCTCGTCACGCTGCTGCCCCTGTCGATCCTGGCCGTGGCCCTGATCGCGTTCTTCACCGGCGCCCGGATCAACGAGATCGAGCAGGCGCATCTCGCGCGTGGTCAGGCCCTGGCCCGCCAGATGGCCGTCGCCAGCGAGTTCGGCGTCTTCGCCGGCAACGGCGAGCAGCTGCAAAGGCTCGCCAATGCGGTCGCACGGGAAGACGACGTCCTTGGTGTGATCGTCATGGACCGGGAGAGCCTGCTGCTCGCGGCCAGCGGTGAGTACCCCGCACCGGACGCCTCCCAGCTCACCGCGCCCGGCAGCACGCGTCGGGAGGACCGCTACCGCATCATCGAGCCCGTCCTGGCCAATCAGCTCGGGGTCACGGACGAACTATCGGAAATTCTCGCCCCCTCGCCCGGCGACGCCCCGCGCAACCTCGGCGTTGTTGTGCTGGACATTTCGCGGGAGAACCTGATCCGCCGCAGCCATGAGCTGGTCGGCCACGGTTTCCTCCTCTTCGCCCTGGTGCTCGTCGGCGGCATGGTGCTTGCGCGGCGCATCAGCGCCAGCGTCAGCGGCCCCATTCGCGAAGTCTCAGCCGCCGTGACCCGAATCGGCCACGGCGATTTCGCCGAGCGCGTCCCCGAGACCGGAGGCGGCAGCCTCGCGCGCCTGGCCACCGGCGTGAACGACATGGCATCGCGCCTCCAGGAAGCCTACCGGACCATGGAAAACCGGGTCGACGAAGCGACCGAGGAGCTACGTAACCGGACCGATGATGCCGAGCGGGCCAACCTGGCGAAATCCCGCTTCCTGGCTGCAGCCAGCCACGACCTGCGTCAGCCCATGCACGCCCTGGTGCTGTTCATTTCCGAGCTGTCATCCCTCGAACACCCGCCACGGACCTCCCGGCTGGTGCGCCAGATCGCGGCCAGTGCCGAGGCCATGGAAACCCTGCTCGACAGCCTGCTCGACATTTCAAAACTCGACGCCGGCGTCCTGCAGCCCGAGATTCGCGCCTTCCCGCTTCTGCAGGTCCTTCGCCGGATTCAGGACGACTTCACTCAGCTCGCCAGCGACAAGGGCCTGCGCCTGCGGGTCCGCCCCTCCGAGGCCTGGACCCGCAGCGATCCTGTGCTGCTTGAACGGGTGCTCGCCAACCTGGTGGCCAACGCAATTCGCTATACGCCGATGGGTACCGTGGCCGTGCATTGCCGGCGGGATACGGCCGGCTGGCGGGTCGAGGTGCGGGACAGCGGCATCGGCATCCCCAAGGAGGCCCAGGAGCAGATCTTTCAGGAGTTCGTCCAGCTCGACAATCCCGAGCGGGCCCGTCACAAGGGCCTCGGCCTCGGCCTTGCCATCGTTCGCCGCCTCACGGATCTCCTGGATCACCCGCTGTCGCTGCGCTCGGCCCACGGGCGGGGTTCCGTCTTCTCGCTGCGCCTGCCCCGTGCCGAGCCGGTCGAGCTGGCCCCGGGCGAGGAGCGCGGGCGCTTGCCCGGCAGCCTGGAAGGCCTGATTCTCGCCGTGGTCGACGACGACGAGCTGGCCCTCGCCGGGATCGTCAGCCTCCTCACCTCTTGGGGCTGCGAGGTGGTCTCCGGCGAGAACCTCGAGCGCCTTCGGATGGCCCTCGCGCTGGGCGGGCGGGCGCCCCAGGCCATCATCTCCGATTACCGGCTGCGGGGACCGCACGATGGCATCGATGTGGTCCACCTGGTGCGGCGACGCTACGGCGCCGAACTGCCGGCCATGATCGTCACCGGCGACACCGGACCGGAGACCCTTCAGCTGGCCCAACACGAAGGGATCGCCCTGCTGCACAAGCCGGTGCGTCCCGCCAAGCTGCGCGCCCTGCTCCAGCGGCAACTCAATGCAACGCCGGAAACCCACTGACGCGGGGCTTGGTTTATGATCCCTTCACATCATCGAGAACAGAGGGGGGAGCGGCATGTCGGACGACAAGATGGCACAGGATCCGATGGAGTTCATGCGCAACATGTGGGGCAACATGGGCTTCTCCCTGCCCGGCATGGTGACGCCGACCCTCGACGTGAACGAGCTGGACAAGCGCATCGCCGACATGAAGGCGGTGGAGGGCTGGCTCAAGATGAACCTCAACATGCTGCAGATGACCACCCAGGGTCTGGAGATGCAGCGCACCACCATCGCCGCGGTGCAGGCCATGAGTCAGGTCGGGCAGGCGGCCGAAGGCGGCGAGCCGGCGGTCAATCCGTTCGCCGGCGCAATGTGGCCCTGGAACCTGATGCAGGGCCAGGAGGGCGATGACGCCGGAGGCGCCGAGGCCCCCGCCAAGAAATCGGCACCACGCAGCAAGACCAGCGACAAGTAGCCGGGCTCAGAGTCGCTGCAGGGCCGTGATCCAGGCCCACAGGCTGAACATCGCCCCGACCGTGGTGGCCGAGATCAGCCACGCGACCCCCTTGCCGTCGCCACCCATCCGCATCGCCAGGATGTAGGCCGAGGACGCCGACGGCAAGGCGGCGAACAGGATGGCAATGTCTCGCTGCAGGCCCGTCAGCCCGAACCATGACAAGAGGCCCCAGGCTACCAGCGGCATCAGCACCAGCTTGACCGCGACCAGCCAGAGCGATCCCGCCAGGTTGCCTCCGGTGCTGCCCCAGCGCAGCGCGGCACCGACCGCGAGCAGGCCGAGTGCCACCGAGGCGTCGGCCAGCCGCGACAGAAACTGTCCCACCGGGGCAGCGAGCGTCCCGCCGGCGATATTGAACGCGAGTCCCGCCAGCGTCGCCAGCACCAGCGGATTGCGCAACAGTTCTCGAATCAGCCCCACCTGGCCGTGGCGCGCCAGCATCCCGACCGCCGCCAGGTTGGCGAAGGGCACCATCACGCCGCACAGGGCGCCCATCGCGGCAATCCCCTCCGCGCCATGAAGCTTGCCGGCTATCGCAATGCCGATGTAGGTGTTGAAGCGGTAGGCACATTGCAGGCGTGACGCGAAGCCGAGCGGCGACAGTCCCATCAGCCGCTTTCCGGCAAGGCCGAGCAGGAAGGCGGCGACCATGCTACCGAGTCCGACTGCAAACAAGGGCAAGGTGCGGTCAAGGGCCAGATCCACCCGCGCCAGCGCGTTGAACAGAAGGGCCGGGAACAGCACGAAGTAGACGAGCCATTCGAGGCCGGGCCAGAAGCCCTCCGGCAACCGTGCACGCCGATGGAGGACCGCTCCGAGCAGGATCAGCGCGAAGTCCGGCAGCAGGAGGAAGAGGGATTGCATGGCGCAATTATCGTCGCTCGCCCGGAATGCGGCCCATTCGCGTTAACCGCGGCCGGATGCGGACGGCACGCAAAAAAGGCGGCCCGCAATGGCGGGCCGCTGCTCAAGTGACTACGGAGGCAACGCGTTGCCGGACGCGGGCAGCGTCACGGCCAATTCAGTCGTAGCGGCGCAGATCCTCGATCACCTTGCCGTCATTGGGCAGGCTGGCCGGCGAGCACAGGGCCACCTCGGCACGCAGCTTTGTGACCTCGCGCACCGAGCCGGCCACAGCATCGCGCAGGCCGTCGGACGTGCCATCGCACTCGCAGCGCAGTTCCATTCGATCGACACCGTCCGGATTCTCGACCACCAGGCGGGCACGCGCCACCTCGGGGTGGCGGCGCAGCACCTCGGCCACCTGGGCCGGGTGGACGAACATGCCACGGATCTTGGTGGTCTGGTCAGCCCGCCCCATCCAGCCGCGGATGCGCACGTTGGTGCGCCCGCAGGGCGACGCACCGGGCAGGACGGCCGACAGGTCGCCGGTACCGAAGCGGATCAGCGGGTAGTCCGGGTTGAAGGTCGTGACGACGACTTCGCCCACCTCCCCTTCGGCCACCGGGTCGCCGGTGCCGGGACGGACGATCTCGACGATCACGTCCTCGTCCACCACCAGCCCCTCGCGGGCCGGCGTCTCGAAGGCGATCAGGCCGAGGTCGGCCGTCGCATACGCCTGGTAGGCGTGGATGCCGCGCGCCGCCAGGGCATCCCGCTGGCTGGGCGGGAACGCCTCGCCGGAGACGAAGGCCTTGGTGAAGGTCGCCTCGATGCCGAGCTCTTCCGCTTTCTCGAGCAGGATGCGCAGGAAGGACGGGGTGCCGACGTAGCCGTCCGGGCGCAGGTCGGCGATCGCACCGAGTTGCTGTTCGGTCTGCCCGACCCCGCCCGGGAAGACGGTGCAGCCGATGGCGTGGGCCGCGGTCTCCATCATCGAGCCGGCCGGCGTCATGTGATACGAAAAGGTGTTGTGGATCAGGTCGCCCGGCCGGAAGCCGGCCGCGTACATCGCCCGCGCCAGCCGCCAGTAGTCGGGGCGCCGCCCTTCCGGCTCGTAGATCGGGCCGGGTGAGGCGAACACCCGGGCGCAGGCCTGGCCCCATCCGATGGCAGCCAGGCCGCCGAAGGGACGGCTGCCCTTCTGTAACTCGAGCAGCTCCGACTTGCGAGTCACGGGCAGCCGCGCCAGCGCCGCGCGGCTGGTCACGGCGGCCAGGTCGAAGCCGGCCAGCCGCTCGGCGAAGGCCGGCGCATTGTCGCGGGCGTGCATGAGTTGCCCAGGCAGACGCGCCAGCAGATCGCGCTCGCGCTCGGCCGGGTCGCGGCCTTCCCTTGCATCGAAAAATTCCATCGGGCGAGTCCTCGCAGGTGGGAACGCGTGGGCGGGGATCAGGACAGCCAGCGCTTGCGGCGGCGGTAGTGCTTGACCTCGCGGAAGCTCTTGCGACCTTCGCCCGACAGGCCCAGGTAGAACTCCTTCACGTCCTCGTTGTTGGCCAGTTCCTTGGCTTCGCCTTCCATCACGATCCGGCCGTTCTCGAGGATGTAGCCGAAATCGGCGTAGCGCAGCGCCACCATGGTGTTCTGTTCGGCAAGCAGGAAGCTGACCTGCTCCTTGGTGTTGAGGTCCTTCACGATCTCGAAGATCTCCTCGACGATCTGCGGCGCGAGGCCCATCGATGGCTCGTCGAGCAGGACCATCTCGGGGTTGGCCATGATCGCGCGGCCGATCGCGCACATCTGCTGCTCGCCGCCCGAGGTGTAGCCGGCCTGGGACTTGCGCCGCTCCTTCAGGCGAGGGAAATAGTTGTAGACCAGGTCGAGCGAGTTGCGCACCTCGGCGCCCGAGGCCTTGCGGGTGTAGGCGCCGGTCAGGAGGTTCTCCTCGATGGTCAGATGGCCGAAGCAGTGGCGCCCCTCCATCACCTGAATGACCCCGCGCTTGACGAGATCATTGGGGGTCATCTGGTCGATCCGGGCGCCCTTGAACTCGATGTTGCCCTTCGTGACGTCGCCACGCTCGGCGCGCAGCAGGTTCGAGATCGACTTCAGGGTGGTGCTCTTGCCGGCGCCGTTGGCCCCCAGCAGGGCGACGATGCCGCCCTTGGGCACTTCCATCGAGACCCCCTTGAGGACCAGGATGACGTGGTCGTAGATGACCTCGATGTTGTTGATCGTCAGGTAGGGGGCGGCGCTCTGGCCGGCGGCTGCGGGTTCGGTGCTCATCTGCAGGTTCCTGCTCCGTGGGTGCGGATGCGTTGCTCCCCGGCCGTGCCGGAGAAGGTCCCCCCAGGCCACCGCAACGATGGACTCGGGGGACCTTCCCTTGCGGGGAAGGCGAACCGCGACCCCGCTCGGGGTCGCGGCGGTCGGCGCGTTACATCTCTTTCGAGCAATCGCGCGGGGTGATGCCCTTTTCCTTGGCGTACTTGGCGGCGGACTCCTCGATCATGCCGCGCACCAGCTGCTTGTCGGCGTCGATCCAGTCGGTCACGACCTTCCACTTGGCGCCATCCCAGGTCTGGTACTTGACCTTGCCGGAGCCCTCGTGATTGCTGCAGGAGGTCTTCAGGGCAGGCATGAAGCCGGCGGCGCCGAGCTCGGCGAGCTTCTTGTCGTCGATGTTCAGGTTCTCGTAGCCCCAGCGCACCTGCTCGCCGGTCAGGGCCTTGCCCTTGCCGTACTTCTCCTGGGCCTTGCGGATGGCCTCGACGGCGATGATGCCGTGCACGACGCCCCGGTTGTAATAGACGCTGCCGACCCGGGACTCGTCTTCCATGTTGCCCTTGCCGGCGCCATAGACGACCTTCTTGATGTCCTTGATGACCGGGTAGTTGTCACCGGCGACGTTGAAGCCTGCGGCGGTGAAGCCCTTGGCGGCCGAGCCGGCGGGGATGGTGTCCTCTTCGGCACCGGACCACCACACGCCCAGCATCTTGTCACGCGGGAAGCCGGTCTTGGCAGCGGCCTTCAGGGCGGTCGGGTTCATCACGCCCCAGCCCCACAGGATCACCCAGTCCGGACGCATCTGGCGGATCTGCAGCCACTGGGACTGCTGCTCGTTGCCCGGGTGGGCGACGGCGATCTTCTCGACCGTGAAGCCCTTGTCGGCCGCCATGCGGTCGAGCACCGCGTGGGGCTCCTTACCGTAGGCCGAATCGTGGTAGAGCAGGACGATCTTCTTGCCCTTCAGCTCGCCTTCCTTCGACTCG
>JAGRGD010000261.1 GCA_020445665.1 Rhodocyclaceae bacterium | reverse complement strand
GCTGTGAGCCCGCGCCACTTCGTTGCGCTCGTCGCCAAGGGGGCCACCCTTGCCTTCCTCCCGCGCCTTGTGGCACAGGCTCAAAGTCTCAACGCGATCCGCCATACAAATGTCCACAGACCCTAGGACCTGACCGCAGGCCACGCCCGAGACGGGGGGATGCCGAAGGTGCCGACCGGCCCGCGCCCCATCGCGACACTCAGGAATCGGGGAGCGAGAAGGCCCGGTTGATGGCACGAACGGCCGGCGCCTCGTCCCAGGCGCGGGCACCATAGACCTTGTGCAGCACCTTCCCATCGGCATCGACGAGTACCGTCAGCGGGATGCGATTGGCACCGAGCATGTTCTCGATCGTCAGCTTGTGATCGATGAAGTGGGGGAAGCTGGTGCCCGCCCGCTCCAGGAAGGCTCGGGCCCGCTCCGGGTAGTCGTCGATCGACACGCCGATGACCTGCACCCGGTCACCGAGCCGCGTGGCGAGCCGCTCGAGCGACCCCATCTCCGCCAGACACGGGCCACAGTAGCTGGCCCACACGTTGATGATCAGCGGCTTGCCGCGGAACTCCGACAACAGGCGCGGGTTGCCGGTCAGGCCACGCATCGTCACGTCCCGCAGCTCGCGGCCCTCTGCGACCTCGCCCGGGGTGGCCGACTGCGCCGGCCCCGACAGGCCGAGCAGCAGGGCCAGGCCCGCCAGCCAGCGCATGTTGAACAGCTCCTGCATCGACGTCCCCCCCAGCTTTGGCTCAGCGCACCGCGCGCGATTTCCGCCATTTTCGCACAGCCATCGGGCCGGGCCGACCGCCCGCAGCGGGGCGGTCAATGGGCGTAGCGCACGAATAGCGGGCCCGTCGCCTCGTCAAGGTCGATCGCGACAAGCCCTCCGGAACCGGCTGCGACCGTGGGCAGCCAGGTCGCGCCGAGGAAGTCGCCCAGGCTGACGAGGCCCGCGATCGGCAGGTCGACGCGGCTGACGTGATCCGGGTCGCTATGCCAGACGACGTAAACCGTCTCCGTTTCGTCGGCCAGCACCAGTACATGCAGGCCCGGCGGAGTATCTGCCAGCAGACCCAGGTTGAGCTTTCCATTGACGAGCGACAGCACGGTGCGTGCGGCCACCGCGGCGGGCTTGTCGCCCAGCCGCCGGTCGTACAGTCCGAAGCTGTCCTCGACCGCCAGGGGGTCATCGCCCACCTGAGCGAGCTTGTAGGCGACGGACAGATCGGCGCCCAGCGCCCAGTGGGAGAGCAGGCTACGGGCGACGAAATGGGCCTGGCGGTCGAGGAAGGCCGGGTCGTCGCCCCGCGACGCGGCGCCGGCATTGCCGAGGGTGTAGCCCCACTCGGTGATCCACAGGGGGCGGGCTTCGCCCAGCACGTCGCGGATCAGCCGGTCGGCCTGGACCCATTTCTCGGCCAGCCCTTCCGGCGTCTCGTAGGCATGCAGGGCCACCGCGTCGGCAGCGTCGGCGGCGCCGAGGCGGAGCATCTGCGCCAGGTACGGGAAGTCGAAGTAGGACAGGCCACCGGTGCTGACCACCGCGCCGGGCGCCACCGCCCGGATGGCCGAGAGCGCGCCGTCGGCGAGCGCAGCGTACTCCGCGGCGTCCGGTGCTCCGCCCCAGTAGGTGGGGTGGTTGGGCTCGTTCCAGACCTCGAAGCGCACCCGCGGCCCGGCATAGCGCTGCACCGCCGCGGCGGCATAGCGGGCGAACGCGGCCACGCCGGCGGCCGTGCGGACATCGTAGTCCGGGTGCCCGTAGTCGAGGATCAGCACCGCGTCGAGGCCGCGGGCCAGGATGTCCGCTACGGTCACGTCGAAGGCGCTGAAATCGAAGCTGCCCCCGGCTTCGACGCGCGACCAGAACAGATCGATGCGCAGGCTGCCGAAGCCGGTCGCGGCCGCCACGTCCAGGGGTTGGGTCGTGGCGCCGGGGTGGTGGGCCACACCGAAGCGGCTGCCCGCGTCGATGTCCTCCGGATCCGGCGCGATGGTCGGGGCACCGTGGTCGAGCGCATAGACCTGGTCCGTGCTCGCCAGCATCCGGAGATCGTCCACCAGCAGGCGACCATTCGCCTCCTCGCCGAAGGCGTTTCTGGCAACGATCGACACCGCCGCAACCGGCCCGTCGAGGACGCCGTTGCCGTCGCCGCCCCAGTGGGTTTCCGGCAGCGCCAGGTGCGCGATGGCCCGGTACCAGCGCGACTCGCGGGCTCCTTCCAGGCTGCGCGTCAGCGGAAACTGATGCGTTTCGCCGGTCGCGTCGAGCAACTGCAGCGCGAGGCTGACGTTGCCTTCGGCACGCAAACGCATGGTCAGGGCCTCACCGGCCTCGACCGGCGTCGGCAGGTTCATCCGGGCGACTGCATAGTTGCCGCAGACCCCCGCGCCGCAGCCGAAGGCATAGTCCAGGGCAATCGCCTGTCCCCCCTGCCCATCATCGGCGAGCGCGACGCTGGCCGAGACTTCGTCGTTGCCGCCGAATGGCGCCCACGGGCCAACCACAGCGCGCCCATCGAAGCCGTCTATGAGCGCCCTGCCGGACGCGTCGATGGCGAGCACCGGCGTCGTGTGGGCCTGCAACAGCGCGATGTCGTCGATCTCGGCCGCCCCACTCACCGGCGTGCCTGCGATACTCGACACGATCAACTGGACCTTGCGGATGCCTCCACTCACGACACCGCTGTTTGCGCCGCCCCACCAGCCTTCTGGCCGGGCGAGATCCACCAGGGCAGCGAACCACTGCGTCGGATCGTAGGCGGCCAGCGGGCGGGTGACCCGGTACTGCAGGGTCTGTCCGGAGCCATCGACGATCCAGGCCTGAATCCGCGCCGCCAGGGGCAGGCGGATCATGAATCGAAGCGCCGCCGCATCGGACACGTCGTTGGCCAGCGTCCGGCTCACCATGCCGAATTCACCGCAGTCCCTGCCCGCCATGAGGCAGGCAAAGCTGTAGTCGATCCGCATCCCGCGACTCGATTCGAAGCCGGCGGCGGGGGCCATCGAAGCGGAAGTGCCATTCCCCCCTGTCGCCCACAGAACCCACGGTACGAGCACGCTGCGGTCCTCGAAGTCGTCGATCAGCAGGTGGCCGCCGGAGAAGGCCAGCACCGGCGGCGCCGGCATCGCGTCAAGCAGGGTCAGGTCATCGACCCACAGGCTGCCGGATTCGGCCGCACCGGTCCGGCTCGAGACCAGAAGCTGAATCGAATCGATGTCACCGGATATCGTTCCGCTGGCCGCACCGCCCCAGAACGCTGACGGCGCCGACAGATCCACCAGCACGTCGTACCAGCCGCCGGGCTCGTACCCCTCCGGCGCCCGCTGGGTGGCGTACTGCAAGGTCTGGCCGCTGGCATCGACGATGCGCACCGCCAGGTTCGCGGCGAGGTCCGAACGGGTCCGCAGGCGCAGCGCCGCCGCAGCGGGCAAGCCGGCGGACGGCTTCAGGCTGGCCTGAACGAACTGCCCGCAACTGCTGTTGCTGACGGTGCAGGCAAAGGCATAGTCGACCCGCATCGCGGCTGGCGATCCGTCGCCGGCATCCAGGGTGATCGCTCCCGCCGTGCCGGCGCCCGTGGTGTGCCACCGGGTCCAGGGGGCAACCGCCGGGCGGCCCTCGAAGTCGTCGACCACCAGCGCACCATCGGCGAAGGCCGGCTGCTCGGGACTGGGCAGTGCCGAGAGCAAGGCAAAATCATCGAACCAGGCACTCCCCGCCTCGGCCCGCCCGCTGCGGGTGGACACCAGCACCCGGACCGACCGGATGCCATCGACGATGGCGCCGCTCGCGGCGCCTCCCCAGCTCAGGTCCGGCTGAGCGAGATCAACGATCACGGCATACCAGGTCGCCGCGTCGAAACCGGCGGGGGCCCGCTGCGCCCGGTACTGCAGGGTCTGGCCGCTGCCATCGACGACGCGCACGTCGAGCTGGACGCTGGCCGGCGAGCGGGTCATGAAGCGCAGGGCACGGCCGCCATCCAGCGGCGACTCGAGGTTGAGGGTCGCCATCGCGTACTGACCACAGCTGCTGTTGGCAACCAGGCAGGCGAAGGCATACTCGAAGCGCAGGCCCCTGGACGAAGTCGCCCCGGCATCCGACATCAGGTTCGCCGCCGTGCCGCCAGCGCCGGTGTGCCACAGGCGCCAGGGCGCCACGACCGGCCGGTTCTCGAAGTCGTCGATCGACAGCACGCCGCCGACGAATCCGGGCGCTGGTGGCTCGGGCAGGACCTCGAGGAACGCGACGCCATCGACCCGGACGGTGCCCGTCTCGGCCACGCCGCTGCGCGTGGACACCAGGAACTGCAGGGTGCGGATGCCCTGCTCCACGCGCCCGCTGGCGGCACCACCCCAGTAGCCCGCGGGGCTGGCCAGATCCACCACCGCCTCGAACCAGACAAGCGGGTCATAGCCTTCGGGGGCACGCCGAACCGCGTACTGCAGCGTCTGCCCGCTGCCATCGACGACCCGCACCGCAAGCTGGGCGGCAGCCGGCGACCGGGTCTGGAAGCGCAGCGCGGCCGCCACTGGAAGTGCTGTCGGGAATCGGCGGCTGGCCTGGGCAAACTGCCCGCAGTCGCTGCCGGAGGTGCGGCAGTCGAAGCCGTAGCCGAGTTCGAGCGCGCCAGGCGAGGCGTAGCCCCCCCCGATGGCCAGTGTCGCGGTCGTACCGGCGGCCCCCGTGTGCCACATGGACCAGGGCTGCGGTAGAGTGCGGTCGTCAAAGTTGTCGACCCGCAGCACGCCGGCTTCGAAGGTCGGAGCCGATTCAACCGGCATGGCGTCGAGCAGCTCGACCCGGTCCACATCGACACCGCCCGCCTCGGCCCGGCCGCTCCGGGTCGTGACGACGAAGCGCAGGGAGCGGATGCCCCCTTCGATCGCGCCGCTGTTCGTACCGCCCCAGTGGTTCGCCGGCCTGGCGAGATCGATCACCGCCGGGAACCAGACCTGGGGATCGTAGCCCTCCGGGCTCCGACGCACCGCGTACTGAAGCGTCTGCCCGCTGTCATCGATGACACGCAGGTCGAGCTGCGCGGCGAGGGGAAGCCGGGTACGGAAGCGCAGGGCGGCCCCACTCGCGATCGGAGTCTCGAAACTGCGGATGGCGAGGACCAGCTGACCACAGCTGCTGTTGGCCACCAGGCACTGGAACGCATAGCCAATCCGCAGGGCGCCACTGGAATCCTCACCCGCGATGACGGACAGCGCACTGCTGGTACCGGCGCCGGTGGTATGCCAGGCGCGCCAGGGCGCCGGCGTTGCGCGGTCGTCGAAGGCGTCGAGCAACCGGTCGGCTGCGCCAGCGGTTCCGACGCAGCACAGCGCGGTGAGCAGCGCGAGCACGATCCGGAACGCTCGGGCGAGGCCGGACTGGAGGGGGGTTCGGGGTGCGCGCCACGCAGACGGGCGCTCGATCGGGTACGTCATGACATCGACTCCTGCATTGCATCCAGGCCGGGCATGGCGACCCGGCGGGCATGGCACAGGGGGGAACGACGACGCCACCGACTACGAGGCAGCCGGTCGGCCATGGCGCGCTCGCGCTGTAGGCACCGGATTTGCGTCCCGCCGTTTCCTGCGGTTTGCCCTGTTTCTCGATCCTGAAGGCCACCCCTGCGGGTGACCCGTCTGGCTTGACTTCGGCATGACGACAGCCTGCTTGAGTGCCAGACCGAATGCATCTGACCAACGGCCAGAATGACCAGGCACGCATCTCTCGCAAGATGCGGTCCCGCAGACATTCTCACGTAAGCGTTTGTTAGTGCGTTGTTTTACTGAACACAACGCCAGCTCGATCCAGAGAGCCTGTCGTCACCTTTGCCTCATGATCGGGAAATTTTCCGATATACCGGAAGCATTGCCCGACAGGCGGACGAGAATGTCGTCCCCTGACGACAGGACCCGGGGGACACCACGGCATCCGATGGACCGGGCAATTCGCGGTACGCCAGACGCAAGCAGACGAGCGTAGCGGCAGCACTGGTGGTAGCGTTGTAGCTCGCTTCCGTATCCCTTCAGGGTCACTGCCGATGCCCCCTGCCCTGTACGACGCGCTTCTGCGTCGCATCGCCCTCCTGCTTGCGGCCGGCCTGCTGGCCGGTGCATGTAGCGCCCCCCCTCCGAAGTCAGTTCCGAGCGTTCCCGCGTTGCGGCAGCCGCCCGCTTCCGTGCCGGGGCAGCCCGCCGACCCGGCGGCCGGCTACCGCGAGGGCGTGGTTGCGGTCTCCCATCCGCTCGCAGCCGAAGCCGGGCGGGGGATCCTGGCGGCCGGCGGCAATGCCATCGACGCCGCGGTGGCCATCCATTTCGCCCTCAATGTGGTCGAGCCCCAGTCCTCCGGCATCGGCGGCGGCGGCTTCATGATGCTGCGCCAGGCAGCGGGCGGCCGCACCCTGGTGCTCGATTCGCGGGAGACCGCGCCGGCCGCGGCCAGTGCCGACATGTTCGGCCAGCTGGATTTCCAGCAGGCCTCCACGAGCGGCATCTCGGTGGGCGTACCCGGTGCGGTAGCGGGCCTGTCATACGCCCTGCAGCACTGGGGCTCGATCACGATGAGCGAGGCCCTGGCACCGGCCATTCGCCTGGCCCGGGAAGGTTTTCCGGTCAACGCCGACCTCGCCGCCCGCTCGGCGAGCCCGCGCGCGACGCTGCAGCCCGAGACCATGGCCCGCTTCCGCCTGCCGGACGGCAGTCCGCTGCCAGTGGGCCACCACCTCGTTCAACCGGAGCTGGCGCACACCTTCGAGTTGCTCGCCCGTCACGGCAGCGCGGTGTTCTACCGGGGCGAGATCGCCCAGGCGATCGTGGCCGCCCAGCAGCGCAGCCTCGTCGGGCCGGCGGGCGTCGGGCGGATGACCCTCGAGGACCTGGCCGCCTACCGCCCGGCGGTCCGCGAGCCGGTGATCGGCGAGTACCGGGGTTACGAGATCCATGGCATGCCACCGCCGTCCTCCGGCGGCCTGTCGGTGCTGATGCTGCTCGAACTGCTCGAGCCGTTTCCGCTCGGCAGCACCGAGACCGGCTGGGGCTTCGGTGGCCCGAACACCCTGCACGTGATGGCCGAGGCCATGCGCCTGACCTTCGCTGACCGGGCGGTGTGGATGGGGGACGCGGACCACGCGCCGGTGCCGGTGCCCGGCCTGCAGTCGCCGTGCTTTCTTGCCAGCCGCGCGGCCCGCATCGACCCGAGGCGCCGCATGGAGACCCCGCTGGCAGCCGACCCACGTCCGTGCGTGGCGGGCGGCCGCCCCGGCGACGGCCTGACCCTCGCCACCGCCGAGGCGACCGAGGGGCGCAATACGACGCACTTCACCGTGGCCGACCGCTGGGGCAACGTGGTGAGCTTCACCGCCACCATCGAGAGCGCCTGGGGCGCCGGCATCCTGGTGCCGGGCTACGGCTTCCTGCTCAACAACGAACTCACCGATTTCAACCTGCGCCCCCGCCGCGACGCAGCGACTGGCGACCCGGGCATCAACGATGTCGCGCCCGGCAAGCGGCCTCGTTCCTCGATGGCGCCGACGATGCTCCTGCGGGATGGCGAGGTGCTGGCGGCCTATGGTTCGCCTGGCGGATCGACCATCATCAACTCGGTACTGAACACGACCCTGAACCTGATCGATCATGGCATGGACATCGATGCCGCGATCCGCGCGCCCCGCTTTTCGGTGACCTCGGCGGCAGGCCGGATCGCGTGTGAGGCCGGGCTGCCTGCGGCGTCCCTGGCACACCTGGCGCGCCTGGGCCACGTTTTCGCGGCGGATTCGCCCGCCTGCGAGGCCGCCATCGGCTCGGTCCAGGCCGTCATCATCGAACCGCAATCAGGTCGGCAGTTCGGCGGCGCCGATCCGCGTCGGGAAGGAACGGTGCTGGGGCTGCCCTGAGGGGCTCCCCCGGCGCCCTCGTCAGACGGGAGACATCGATGGAACATCATCCGGCAACCCAGGGCGAATGGCAGGCCACACCGGTCGCAGGCATCGAGCGCCGGCTGTTTCGCAACCACGACAACGGCGGCCGCACCTCCCTCGTGCGGCTACGGGCCGGCACCCGCTTCCCGCCCCACCGCCACCAGTGCACCGAGGAGGTCCTGGTACTGGAGGGCGACGTGACCATCGGCGGCATCGAGATGGGACCGGGGGATTACCTGTTTACCGCGGCGGGCGAGGTGCACGATGTGTGCGCCAGGAGCGACGCGGTGATCTTCGTCTCTTCCCAGGGCCCGACGCCCGCCGTCGAGGGCGCGCCATGATCCCGGTGGAAACCTGGCTGCTCTTCGCCGGCGCCGCCCTGGTGATGGTGCTCACGCCGGGGCCCAACATGGTGCACCTGATTGCCCGCAGCGTCGCCCAGGGCCGCGGCGCGGGCTGGATCTCGCTGGCGGGCGTGCTGGCGGGATTCGTCTTCCACATGCTCGCCGCCGCCATCGGCCTCTGGGCGGTGCTGCTGGCCGTGCCGGTGGCCTACGACCTGGTCCGGCTGGCCGGCGCCGGCTACCTGCTGTGGCTGGCCTGGCAGATGCTGGCGAACCGCGGCGCGTCGCCGTTCGTGCCGTCGGCCCTGCCGCCCCAGGGGCCTGCACGCCTGTTCGCCACCGGCTTCGTCACCAACCTGCTGAATCCGAAGATTGCGGTCTTCTATCTGTCGGTCTTTCCGCTCTTCGTCTCGCCGGCCCGCGGCGATGTGCTCGGCCAGTTCCTGATCCTCGGCACGACCCAGATCGTGATCAGCGGAGCGGTCAATGGGGCGATCGTCGTGGCAGCCGGCGCCATCGGGCGCTTCTTCCGCGAACGGCCCCTGTGGATGGCGATGCAGCGCACGCTGAGTGGCTTGGTGCTCGCCGCAATGGCCCTGCGCATCGCGGTCGATGATCGCCCGCCGGCAACGCGCTGAAACACGTCAGGCACGGGGCCGTCTTGTGCGGCGCACCAGGACTCTGGTATCAAGTCCCTTGCCAATCCACATGGAGCACGACAATCGATGGCGAAGGGAATGATTCTGGCGGCCGGCCAGGGAACACGCGTCCGACCACTGACCTCCCAGCTTCCGAAACCGATGGTGCCGATTCTCGGCAAGCCGGTAATGGAGTATCTGGTGGAGCATCTGGCCCGCTACGGCATCCGCGAGATCATGGTCAATGTCGCGTTCAACCACTGGAAGATCGAGAACTATTTCGGTGATGGAAGGCGCTGGGGTGTCAGCCTCGGCTACTCCTACGAAGGCGCCCGCGAGCACGGCGAGCTGGTGCCCAAGGCCATCGGCTCGGCCGGCGCCCTGCGCAAGATCCAGGACTTCGGCGGCTTCTTCGACGACACCACGATCGTGATGTGCGGCGACGCGATCGTTGACCTGGACATCGGCGCCGCCCTTCACGAGCACCGCAAGAAGGCTGCGCTCGCCAGCGTGGTGACCCTCGACGTGCCCCGCGAGGACGTCAAGAACTACGGCATCGTCGTCACCGACGAATCCGGCCGGGTCGAATCCTTCCAGGAGAAGCCGGCACCCGAGGAGGCGCGCTCGACCCTCGCCAGCACCGGCATCTACATCCTCGAGCCTGGCGTCATCGACATGGTGCCGTCGGACCGTCCGTTCGACATCGGATCCGATCTCTTTCCGAAGCTGGTCGAGGAGAAACACCCGTTCTTCGCCCAGAACCGCTTCTTCAACTGGATAGATATCGGCCGCCTGGCCGACTACTGGGAGGTTTCCCAGCGCGTGCTGCGGGGCGAGGTGGCGCAGATGGACATGCCCGGCAAGGAGGTCAAGCCTGGCGTCTGGGTCGGACTCAACACCTCCATCGCCTGGGACAGCGTGCAGATCACCGGTCCGGTCTACATCGGATCGGGCGTGCGCATCGACCCGGGTGTCTCGATCGTCGGTCCGAGCTGGATCGGCCACGGCAGCCTCGTCCGGACCGGCGCCAAGATCGAGCGCTGCATCCTGCAGGAGTACACCCGCATCGGCGAGAGCCAGCGCATGACGGAGATGATCGTTTCACCCCGGTTCTGCGTGCAGCGGGACGGCACGGCCCATTATCTGGGTGAGGACGACTGCCCGTTCCGCTGGGGCGACGCGAGGGGCTGATTGTGGCTGTCGGGGCCGGGTACCCGCCGAGTCGGGGCCCCGGCGGCGCCATGCTGCACGGCGGTTGATCGCCCCTAAAGGCTTTCGTCCCCGGTCCGTTAACTCCGAAGCTACCGCAGCAGACCGGCGTCGGGCGCCGGTCGCGCGTCACTCCAGACAGGACGGACCCCATGAAGCTCAAAGCGCTTATCACGACACTGGCCCTGACGACCGCGGCCACCTTTGCGCCGCTCGCAGGCGCTGCGGACGACTACATCACCGACGCAGACCGCATCGTCAAGGAGGCAGACTGGAATGCGATGGAGACGGTCACCGTCGTCTTCGAGGAACACCACTACACGCCGGAAAACCTGACCTTCAAGGCCGGCGTGGCGTACAAGCTCGAGTTGATCAACGAAGGCGAGAAGCACCACTACTTTACGGCACCGGAGTTCTTCCGCTCGATCGCAACCCGCAAGGCGATGGTCAATGGTCAGGCGGAGATCAAGGCGCCGTACTTCAAGGCCGTCGAGGTCCTGAAGGAAGGCGGCCAGCTCGACCTCTATTTCGTGCCCGTCACCAAGGGCACCTTCCCGGTTTTCTGCACGATCGATGACCACCGCGAGAAAGGCATGGAAGGCAGCATCGTCGTCGAATGAGACCGATTCGCCTCAGCCGCATCGCCGCCACCCTGATCGGCCTTCACCTGGCCACCCTGGTAGCCGCGGCCGAACCACAGGTGATCCCGGTCGTGCCGCTGAAGGCAGCGCCCACGGTGGACGGAACGCTGTCGGACTGGCGTGGCGACGGCTGGCACGTCATTCCCATTGCGCCGACGGTCAAGCCGGAAGAGCGCGCGGACCTGGGCCTCGGCAGCGAAGACCACAATGCGGTCGGCGAGTCCCGCGTCGAGTTGCAGGCCGGCGTCCATCAGGGCCGCTTCTACGTCGCGGTCCGCTGGCCGGATGATGCACCCAATACGGATCTGGACGTCTGGATGTGGAATGGTCGCCGCTATTCCCGCGCCCGCCGCTTCGACGACATGCTGGCGATGCGATTCGCGCTGGCGGGGGATTACGACCGCAGCATGCTGTCGGGCAAGAACTACGAAGCGGATCTGTGGGAGTGGTCGGCGAGCCGCAGCCAGCTGGCTGGCTTCGCGGAAGATTTCCGCCAGGTCGTCGGGACGAAGATCATCGAGAACGCCGCCGAGTACTCGGTGAAGGGCGTCGGCACGATCTACATCAAGAAGTACCGCGACGCGGGCAACTATCCGTTCAAGACCGTGCGCCCCCCCAAGACCCAGGCCGAGGAGCAGATCGTCGCGGTACAGCTCAAGGGTGCGCCGGACGGCAGCTACGCCGACGTGGCCGCCAGCGGCAGCTGGGCCGAGGGCCACTGGCAGCTCGAACTCGCCCGGCAGCTCGACACGGGCCACGAGGACGACGTGGTGCTGCCCGCGGGCGGCACGATCACCGGCCAGATTGCCGTCTTCAACCACGCCTCCGACGAGAACAAGAGCGTGTCGGAGCCCCTCCGTTTCGACTTCTCCGCGATTCCCGTCAAGTGATGGTTTTTGCAGCCACCTGCACCTGATTGCGACCATTGCGCTTGGCCACGTAGAGCGCCTTGTCGGCCGCGGCCAGGAGGGCATCCGGCGTCTCGGCGTCCACGGTTTCCGTGCAGGCAACGCCGATGCTGATCGTCACCTGCAACCCATCGCCGATGCGAAGGCGGGCCACGTCCTGGCGCAGGCGATCCGCCACCGGACCCGCGTCCCCGCTGTGCAGGCCCGGCAGCACCGCAACGAACTCCTCGCCTCCGTAGCGACCCAGCACATCGTAGATGCGCAGCGTCTCGCGGGTGACCCGGCCGACCTGCCGCAGAACCTGGTCACCCACCTCATGGCCATGGGTGTCGTTGAAGCGCTTGAAGTGATCGACGTCGAACATCATGACCGCCAGCGCCTGGCCGCTCGACCGCATCCGGTCGAACTCCTCGGCGAAACGGGCGTCGAGGTGACGCCGGTTGTAGAGGCCCGTAAGTTCATCGGTGCGCGCCATGTGGGACAGGCGGGCGCGCATCCGGTGCTCATCATCCACATCGCGGATCAATGCCGCCGAGCCGATCACCGCGCCATCGCCGTCGCAGATCGTGGCAGCGCTGACCGCAAGGCGGCGACCGTGGTAGTCGAGCTCCAGCACGCCGGACTCGGGCTCACCCGAGAGCAGGCAGTGCATGATCTCCGGGTCATCGACGATGTGCTCGAAGCCGTCCTGGTGAATCTGTGCCACCGACTTGCCGAGGATCTCCTCGGCAGCCGGGTTGACCAGGACCACCGCCCCGTCCCGGTCGGTTACCACGACGGCCTCGCGAGCTGCGAGCAAGATGGTCGTGAGCTTGTCCTGCTCGGCCAGGAGGTTCAGATAGTTGGCCTTGAGTCGCTCGCGCATGACGTTGAAGTTGCTGGCCATCTGCCCGATCTCGTCGTCGGACTCGACCGGCACGCCGTGATCCCAGTCGCCCAGGGAAACCCGTCGCATCGCGCTCGTCACCCCTTCGATCGGTCCGAAGAGCGTCTTGCCAAGGGCATAGCCCGTAGCCAGCATCGTCACGCCCAGCGCCATCATCAGGCCAATCAGGGCGCGGAAGCGCGCCCCGAGCATGTCCTTCTCCACCTGGACCTGGGAGGTTTCCATGATGACGACGCCCCGCACCGCCTCGCCGCCGACGTGGCAGCGATGGCAGACCTCGCGCGAGAAGATCGGGTCCATGAAGACCAGCAGGTCCTCGCCGCCAGGCCCGGTGCGATGGAGCTGGCGCGCCTCGGTGCCACGAGCCGCCTCCTGAAACGCCGGGCTGGACGCTTCGGGGATGGGCTGCAACTCCGTTTCGACCTCCCCGTGGGGTGTAAACGCGGTCGTCCCGAGCACCCGGTTCACCGCGTCAATCGTCTCGTTGTCGCGGAATGCGGGTCGCCCGTCGGTGCGTACGATCAGGAAGCGCGTCGCCCCCCCCACCCGCGCCAGACGGCGGTTGAACTCGGCGGCCACCTCGGCGTGGCCGCCCTCCATGATCGATTCAAGGCTCGACGCAACCGCGTCTGTCACCTTGTGCAATGAGCGCTCGTTCTCGGCGAGGATCGCCTCCTCGGCCTGGCGGACGTAGAAGATCGAGGTCGCGACGAGTCCCGCGAGGACGGTCAGGGACAGGCCGAACAGCAGGCGGAAGCGCAGCCGCCGGATGAGTCCCAGCTCGCTGCGGTCCCCGGACTCAGCTGGCGCGGTCTGCATCGCCCGGAGTCCCCGCGAGGCGAACCTGATTGCGACCGCTCCGCTTGGCCTCGTAGAGTGCCGCATCGGCCAGCTCGACCATTTCGGATGGCGTGCCCGCGGCCATCTCGGGCACGCACGCGACGCCGATCGATACCGTCACGCGGAGCCCATCCACCTCGGCCGACTCGATCGCCCTGCGAATCCGCTCGGCCACCGCCATCGCACCGCTGCTCGGCGTCGCCGGCAGGATGCCGAGGAACTCCTCGCCGCCGTAGCGGCAGGCAATGTCGTGGCGACGCAGGTGGTCGTGGAACAGCCTCGCGACGGTCTGGAGTACCCGATCGCCCTGGTCGTGGCCATGGGTGTCATTGAATTTCTTGAAGTGATCCACATCGAACATCAGCACCGACAGCGGTTCGTGGGTGCGCATTGCGCGGTGCCACTCGGTCTCGAGCGTCGCGTCCAGATGGCGCCGGTTGTAGAGGCCGGTCAGGCCATCGGTTGTTGACAGGCGGCGCAGCTCTTCCTCAAGCCGCTTCTCCTCGGTCACGTCGCGCAGCAAGGCGGCAGAGCCGACGACATGGCCCTCGCTGGCGTGAATCGTGGACGCGAAGACCTGCAACACCCGGTCCCCGAAGGTCACGGTGGCCGGACCATCGGCGTCACTGCGCTCGAGCCAGGCCCGCATCTGTTCCGGATCGTCGAGGATCTGTTCGAGCCCGTCGCCAGCGATTTGCTCGGCCGACTTGCCCAGCAGGCGTTCTGCCGCCGGATTGACGAGGACCACGCGGCCCTCGCCATCGGTCAGCACGATGCCCTCACCCGCACTGCGGATGATCGTCGTGAGCTTGTCCTGCTCGCGTCGCAGCCCATCGTAGGTACTGCGAAGCTCCGAGGTCATGACGTTGAAGCTCTGCGCCATCCGGCCGAGTTCGTCGCCACTCTTGACGGGCACGTCGTGGGCCAGATCGCCGGTGCTGGCGCGCGACATGGCCCGCGTGACCTGCTCGATCGGCTTCACCACCGACCGGCCCATCATGTAGCCGGTGAGCAGCATCGTCCCCATCAGGGCCATCGCCAGCACCAGCAGCGAGTCCTGGCGCGCCTGTAGAATGTCCCGCTGGACCTGGGCCAGTGAGGTCGTCAGCTTCAGCACCCCACGCACCGGCTTGGCGCTGCCATGGCACTTGTGGCACGGGTCCTGGTTTAGGATCGGCGACAGGAAGGTCAGCGTCTGTTCGCCACGCTCGTCCTCGCCGTAGAGCGTGACGATCCGACGGGTCTCGAGGACCGTCTTCAGGGCCGCGTCCTCCGCCTCGAGAATGCGCACGACCCGCTCCTCTTCCCGCGGCAGGAAGGCTTCCTCGCCGCGCCGCTCGTTGACCTCCTCGATCGTGCTGTTGTCCCGGAAGGCCTCGATGCCGGTGATGCGCATGACGCGGAAGTCATCGATCTCTGGCACCCGCTTGAGCCGATCGGCGTAGCCCTGGGCGATGTCGGCCGAACCGGCCAGCATGACGCTCTGCAGGCCCTCGATCACGCTCTCGGTGAGCTTGCGCATGGTGCGCTCGTTCTGCGCCAGCACCGAACGCTCCTGGTGCGTGGTATAGAAGGCTGCGGTCGCCACGAGACCGGCAGCGACGGCGACGCCGACGACGACCATGATCTTGTAACGGATCCGTCCGAATATTTTATGAATGGCCGCGCTTCCCCGGAAATGGCTCGACTGGCGCCCCAGCAGGCGACAAGGAATTAACGATCCGGGGACGCCAGCCTTTAGGGCAGGATTGCAAGATATCGCACGCCGCGAGCGGCGAGAGCGGCCTCAGGCCGGCAGAAATGGCTGCGCGAGGAAGAAGGCGGTGATGCTCTTGCCGTCGGTGATGCGTCCCTCCCGGACCGCCGCGACAAAATCCGCTGGCGTGACCGCGTCGAGCTCGAGGAACTCACCTTCGTCCAGGCGCTGACCGACCGACTGCAGTCCGCTCGCGAGAAACACCTCGATCCGCTCGTCCGAGTAGCCGATGCAAGGGTGCATGACCCCGAGGTGGCGCCACGCCTGCGCCGTGAAGCCGGCCTCCTCCTCGAGCTCGCGTCGTGCACAGGCCTCGATCGTCTCGCCCGGGTCGATCTTTCCCGCGGGAAACTCGACAAACACGCGTCGAAGCGGGTAACGGAACTGATGCTCGACCAGCAGGCGGCCATCGGGAAGGATCGGCACAATCACGACGGCGCCGGGATGACACACGTACTCGCGGCCCGCCTCGGCGCCGTCCGGAGTACGAACCCGATCGCGCGAGACCCTCAGAAAGGCGCCCCGGTAGCTGGTTTCGCTGTCGATTGCGGTCTCGCGCAGCCGCTCGTCGTACTGGCCGGTTTCAAGGGGCATGAGGACTCCGGAAGGCACGAAGCCGGCCCCGGGGCCGGCTTCGTTGTCAGCAAGTGATCGGCGCGATCACATGAAGGATGCCGACAGGGCGCGGGCACAACCCTCGATCAGCTGGGTCGGCATCAGGCCGAGCACGGCGATCGCGACACCGTTGGCGGACAGCAGGACCTTGAGGTCGGTGCTGCTGGCAATCGGGGCGGTATCGGTCGGGTCGTCGAAGTACATCACCTTGACGACGCGCAGGTAGTAGAACGCGCCCACCAGGGACATCAGCACGGCGATCACCGCGATCCAGACGTAGCCGGCCTGCACCACGGCTGCCAGCACGGCGAGCTTGGCGAAGAAACCGATGAAGAACGGCACGCCGGCCATCGAGAACATCACGAACAGCATCATCAGGGCGAACCACGGGCTGCGCTTGTTGAGACCCTTGAAGTCGTCGATCTCCTCCGCCTCGAAGCCGGCGCGTGCCAGGAGCAGGATCATGCCGAAGGAGGCCAGCGTCATCAGCACGTAGGCGACCACATAGAACATCGCGGCGCCGTAGGCGGTGGCAGCGAAGCGCGGATCGCCATCCACCACGCCGGCCAGCAGGCCGAGCAGCATGAAGCCCATGTGGGAGATGGCCGAGTAGGCCAGCATCCGCTTGAGGTTGGTCTGAGCGACGGCGACGATATTCCCGATGATGATCGAGCCGACGGCCAGGACGATGAGCATTGCCTGCCACTGGTCAGCGAGTTCGAACAGGCCATTGACCAGCAGCCGCATCGCCATCGCGAAGGCTGCGAGCTTGGGCGCCGAACCGATCAGCAGCGTCACCGGCGTCGGCGCACCGTGATACACGTCCGGGATCCACATGTGGAAGGGGACCACGCCCAGCTTGAAGGCCAGGCCCGCGACCAGGAAGACCAGTCCGAAACCGAGCACCGTGCGATTGCCGGCCTCATGGAAGATGGCCTGGGCGATGCCGGACAGCTCGAGGCTGCCGGTGGCGCCGTAAATCATCGACATGCCGTAGAGCAGCAGGCCGGAGGCCAGCGCGCCAAGGACGAAGTACTTCATCGCGGCTTCGGTCGAGCGGGCCGAGTCCCGGTCCATGGCTACCAGGCCATAGAGCGACAGGGAGAGCATCTCGAGGCCGATATAGACGGTCAGCAGGTGGTTGGCCGAGATCATGACCATCATGCCGAGGGTGGCGTAGATGCACAGCACGAAGAACTCGGGCCGGTCCAGGTCACGGTCGGCGAGGTACTGGCGACTGTAGATCAGTGCCACGGCCATCGAGCCGTAGACCAGCAGCTTCAGCACATCGGACATCGGGTCGTCGATGTACATGTTGCTGAAGGTGTAGGTCACCTCGGGGCTCATGCCCGACCAGGTGATCACGGCGGCGACCAGCAGCACGGCCAGGGTCAGCAGGTAACCCAGTGTGCGCGCACTGTTCTTTGCGAAGACGGTGACGAGCAGCACCACCAGCGATGCCGCGGCGACGAACAGCTCGGCTGCCGCGGGAGCGAAATCAGGGACAACAAAGTTCATCGTCAGACCATTTCCGTAAAGTAGTTTCGCCGGCCGCTCAGAGCTTGCTTACCGCGACGTGCTTCAACAGGTCGTTCACCGAGGCGTGCATGATCTCGGTGAAGGGCAGCGGGTACAGACCCATCGCGAGAACACACGCCGCCAGGACCGCGAGGAAGAAGAACTCGCGGCTGTTGATGTCCTCCAGCGAGGCCACCTTCGGGTTGGCGACAGCGCCAAAGACCACCCGCTTGTACATCCACAGCGTGTAGGCGGCGCCGAGGATCAGGGTGGTGGCAGCCAGGAAGGCGACCCAGAAGTTGTACTGGACGGCGCCGAGGATGACCATGAACTCGCCGACGAAGCCGGAGGTGGCCGGCAGGCCGGAGTTGGCCATCGCGAACAGCATGAAGAAGGCCGCGAACTTAGGCATGGTGTTCACCACGCCGCCATAGTCGGCGATCTGGCGCGAGTGGAGCCGGTCGTACATGACACCGATACACAGGAACATGGCGCCCGAGATGAAACCGTGGGAGATCATCTGGATCAGCGCGCCCTCGATGCCGATGGCGTTCATCATGAAGAAGCCGAGGGTGACGAAGCCCATGTGGGAGATCGACGAATAGGCCACCAGCTTCTTCATGTCCTCCTGAACCAGAGCGACGAAGCCGATATAGATGATCGCGATCAGCGACAGCGTGATGAGCAGCCAGGAAAGTTCATGCGCGGCATCGGGGGCGATCGGCAG
>JAGRGD010000260.1 GCA_020445665.1 Rhodocyclaceae bacterium | reverse complement strand
GCGGACATCCCGCGCTTCCTCGCTGCCATGAACGAGCGCCGCCGCATCCGCCTGCGCGATGGCGCCCGCAACTGGGCCCTTGCGCGTGACCTCAGCGACCCGGAGCTGTGGATCGAGAAATACAGGTTCGGGCGGTGGATGGACTATGTCCTCCTGAATGAACGCCGCACGCATGCCGACAGCGCCAGCACCGAGGCCATCAAGGCGCTGCACAAGGGCAGCTGGCCACCGCGCGTGGACCGGCTGCTGGAACGCCAGGTGACTGGCGTCACGCTCGATCCGGACCTCTCGGCCGACACCACCAACGACCCCACCCGCAACAGCTGACCCGGGCAATGCCCGCCTTCCCTCGCGTCCGCGCTGTGCACGCCTGCCGCACTTAGGCTAAAGTCGTACTTCGATACGACTTTCCCGCACCTTAAAACCGGGACGGCCGGATAAAGTGGCCCGATAATCTGGGAGGATGCCGTGAATTACAGCGATGTGTTCGGAGCCTGGGAGGCTCATCCCGAGCAGTTCTGGCTGGACGCCGCCAGGGACGTCGCCTGGTTCGAGGCGCCGAAGACCGCCTATGAGGCCGGCAAGGGCTGGTTCCCCGATGGCAAGGTGAATGCCTGCTACGCCGCGCTCGACACCCATGTCGAGGCCGGCCATGGCAGCCAGGTCGCCATCTATTACGACAGCCCCGTCACCGGCACCAAGCGGCAGGTCACCTATGACGAACTCCTGAAGGAAGTCTCCGCCTTCGCCTCGGGCCTGAGGCATCTCGGCGTCGGCCAGGCCGGACGCGTCCTGATCTACATGCCGATGATCCCTGAAGCCGTGGTCGCCATGCTCGCGACCGCCCGCCTCGGCGCTGTGCATTCAGTTGTCTTCGGCGGCTTTGCGGCGCGCGAGCTGGCTAAGCGCATCGACGATTTCGCGCCGGACGTGATCGTCACCGCCACCTGCGGTATCGAGCCGGGCCGCAAGATCCCCTATATGCCGCTGGTGAACGAGGCACTGGCAATGTCGGTGCATCCGCCGCACCACGTCGTCATCAAGCAGCGGCCAGAACAGCAAGTCGAGTTCGAGGAAGGCCGGGACGTCGATTTCGACGGCATCCTCGAGGCTGGCGGCACAGAGCCCTGCTGTCCCTGCCCGTCCACCGATCCGCTCTACGTGCTCTACACCTCCGGCACGACCGGCACGCCCAAGGGCGTGGTGCGCGACATTGGCTCGTATCTCGTGGCGCTGAAATGGTCGATGACCAGCATCTACAGCGCGCAACCGGGCGAGGCCTACTGGGCCGCTTCCGATATCGGCTGGGTCGTCGGACACTCCTACATCGTCTACGGGCCATTGGTGAACCGCAACTCGACCGTACTGTATGAAGGCAAGCCCGTCGGCACGCCGGACGCCGGCGCCATGTGGCGGATCATCAGCGAATACAATGTTTCCGTCGCCTTCACGGCACCGACGGCGATCCGCGCCATCAAGCGCGAAGACCCACAGGCGACCCAGGTCTCCAAATGCGATCTCGGCTGCCTCCGCTTCCTGTTCCTCGCCGGCGAACGGGCCGATCCGGACACGGTTGAATGGGCGCGCACCTCCCTCGGCGTGCCGGTGATCGATCACTGGTGGCAGACGGAACTCGGCTGGCCCGCCCTGTCGGCTT
>JAGRGD010000259.1 GCA_020445665.1 Rhodocyclaceae bacterium | reverse complement strand
CTGGGCGAGTACGCGGCCATGAGCGCCGAGGCCCGCATGTGCCGCTTCGGCCGCGCGCCCGGCATGCGCAACATGGCCACCTTCGGCATGATGGACGAGAACCGCCACGCGCAGATCCAGGTCTACTTCCCGCACACCGACGACGCCAAGGACCGCCAGTTCGACTGGGCCCACAAGGCGTACCACACCAACGAATGGGGCGCCATCGCCGCGCGCCACACCTTCGACGACCTGTTCCTCTCGCGCAGCGCCACCGACATCGCGGTGATGCTGACCTTCGCGTTCGAGACCGGCTTCACCAACATGCAGTTCCTGGGTCTGGCGGCCGACGCGGCCGAGGCCGGCGACTACACCTTCTCCAGCCTGATCTCCAGCATCCAGACCGACGAGTCGCGCCACGCGCAGATCGGCGGGCCCGCGCTGCAGGTGCTGATCGCCAACGGCCGCAAGGACGAGGCGCAGAAGCTGGTCGACGTCGCCATCGCGCGCGCCTGGCGCCTGTTCAGCCTGCTGACCGGCACGGCCATGGACTACGCCACCCCGCTGGAGCACCGCAAGCAGTCGTTCAAGGAGTTCATGCGCGAATGGATCGTCGGCCAGTTCGAACGCACGCTGATCGACATGGGCCTGGACCTGCCCTGGTACTGGGACCAGATGATCAACGAGTTCGACTACCAGCACCACGCCTACCAGATGGGCATCTGGTTCTGGCGCCCGACGCTGTGGTGGAACGTCGCCGCCGGCATGACGCCCGCCTGCCGCGACTGGCTCGAAGAGAAGTACCCCGGCTGGAACGACACCTTCGGCCAGGCCTGGGACGTGATCATCGACAACCTGGTGGCCGGCCGCACCGAGCTGACCTACCCCGAGACGCTGCCCATCGTCTGCAACATGAGCCAGATCCCGATCTGCGCCATTCCGGGCAAGGGCTGGAACGTCAAGGACTACCCGCTGACCTACCAGGGCCGCACCTACCACTTCAACAGCGAGATCGACCGCTGGGTGTTCCAGCAGGACCCGGTCCGCTACCGCGACCACCTCACCCTGGTGGACCGCTTCCTGGCCGGCCACATCCAGCCGCCCGACCTGGGCGGCGCGCTGCAGTACATGAACCTCGCGCCCGGCGAGATCGGCGACGACGCCCACGCCTACGCCTGGGTCGCCGCCTACCGCGACCAGCGCACCGAAAAGAAGGCCGCCTGAGCGCGACCGACGAAGGAGAACCCACATGGCCCTGTTTCCCGTGATTTCCAACTTCCAGCACGACTTCGTGCTGCAGCTCGTTCCGGTGGACACCGAGAACACCATGGACGAGGTCGCCGCCGCTGCGGCGCACCACTCCGTCGGCCGGCGTGTCCGCCCGCAACCCGACAAGGTGGTGCGCGTGCGCCGCCAGGGCAGCGAGACCTTCTTCCCGCGCCAGGCCAAGCTGAGCGAGACCGACATCCAGCCGATGGAGGCCCTCGAGTTCATCTTCTGCGACAGCTGAGGAGCGACGACGATGGGATTCCAGAAAGCCTGCACCCTGGACGAGGTCTGGGAAGGCGACATGACCGAGGTCGAGGTCGGCGAGCACATCGTGCTGCTGGTCGGCATCGAAGGCGGCGACGTGCGCGCCTTCCAGGGCGTCTGTCCGCACCAGGACATTCCGCTGTGCGAAGGCAAGTTCGACGGCAAGGTGCTGATGTGCCGCGCCCACCAATGGACCTTCGACGCCAAGACCGGCCTGGGCATCAACCCGGGCGACTGCAAGCTGGCCCAGTACCCCGTGAAGCTCGACGGCGACGACGTGCTGGTCGACGTTGAAGGCATCAAACCGCTGTTCGCGCACACCTGACACCACCACAAGGAAGACAAGCATGAGCGAGACAAATACCGCACAGGCCTACCGCAACAACCGCGTCGGCCCCGTGCTGCGCGCCAGCCCGCTGACCGCGGCCGTGGTCGAGGCGGCCGAGGAAGACAACCCCGACAAGGAGATCCGCGTCGACGACAAGGTCGCCTACGTGCGCATCGACTGCGAAGGCGAACTGGTCCTTCGCCGCGTCACCATCGAACGCGCCCTGGGCCGCCCGTTCCGCATGTCCGAGCTGGAGGTGGAACTGGGCTCCTTCGCCGGCCGCATCGAGACCGGCGACGACCAGGTCCGCTTCTATTTCGAAAAGACCCTCTGAGCAGGAGATCCACACCATGAACGCCCCCGAAGTTCTCACGCCGCTCAAGACCTGGAGCCACCTGGCTGGTCGCCGCCGCAAGCCCAGCGAATACGAAATCGTTTCCACTAACCTGCACTTCTCCACCGACAACCCCGACGCGCCGTTCGAACTCGACCCGAACTTTGCGATGGCGCAGTGGTTCAAGACGCACCGCAACGCCTCGCCGGTCAAGCACGCCGACTGGAACGCCTTCCGCGATCCGGACG
>JAGRGD010000258.1 GCA_020445665.1 Rhodocyclaceae bacterium | reverse complement strand
GTGTGCGAGTCGCCGCCGGTGCCGACGGTGTCGGGCAGCAGCAGGCGGTTGAGCCAGGAGTGGATCACGCCGTCACCCGGACGCAGGGCCACGCCGCCGCGGGTGGAGATGAAGGACGGCAGCTCGCGGTGCATGCGCACATCGACCAGCTTCGGATAGGCGGCGGTGTGGCAGAAGGACTGCATCACCAGGTCAGCCGAGAAGCCCAGGCATGCCAGGTCCTTCAGCTCGTCGCGGGTCATCGGGCCGGTGGTGTCCTGGGAACCGACGGTGGTCATCTTCGGCTCGCAGTAGGTACCCGGGCGGATGCCCTGACCTTCCGGCATGCCGCAGGCGCGACCGACCATCTTCTGCGCCAGCGAGAAGCCCTTGCCCGAATCGGCGGGGTTCTGCGGCAGGCGGAACAGGGTGGACACCGGCAGGCCCAGGGCCTCACGGGCCTTGGTGGTCAGGCCGCGGCCGATGATCAGCGGAATACGGCCACCGGCGCGGACTTCGTCGAGGATCACCGGCGTCTTGAGCGGCGCCTCGGCGATCTTCTCGCCATTCTTGAAGGCGGTGACGACGGCCGTTGCCTGGTCGACCTTCAGCTCGACCTCGTCGCCCATGTCCATCTGGTTGACGTCGATCTCGATCGGCAGGGCGCCGGCGTCTTCCATCGTGTTGAAGAAGATCGGGGCAATCTTGCCGCCCAGGCACACGCCGCCGAAGCGCTTGTTCGGCACGAAGGGGATGTCTTCGCCGGTCCACCACAGCACCGAGTTGGTGGCGGACTTGCGGGAGGAACCGGTACCGACCACGTCACCGACGTAGGCGATCAGGTTGCCCTTGGCCTGCAGGGCCTCGAGTTGCTTCATCGGGCCGCGGGTGCCCGGCTCGTCGGCCTCGATGCCCGGGCGCGGGTTTTTCAGCATCGCCAGGGCGTGGAGCGGAATGTCCGGGCGGGACCAGGCGTCCGGTGCCGGCGACAGGTCGTCGGTGTTGGTCTCGCCGGTGACCTTGAAGATCGTGAGCTTCATCGAGGCCGGCACTTCGGGGCGGCTGGTGAACCACTCGCCTTCGGCCCAGGACTGCATCACGGCCTTGGCGTTGGCGCTGCCCTTCTCGGCCAGGTCCTTGACGTCATGGAAATAGTCGAACATCAGCAGGGTCTTCTTCAGACCCTCGGCAGCGATGGTGCCCACCTCGCCATCGTCCAGCAGGTCGATCATCGGCTTGATGTTGAAGCCGCCGAGCATCGTGCCCAGCAGTTCGGTGGCCTTCGCGCGCGAGACCAGACCACAGGCCTCCTCACCCTTTGCAAGCTTGGCCAGGAACGCGGCCTTGACCTTGGCGGCGTCATCCACGCCGGCCGGCACGCGGTAGGTCAGCAGTTCGACCAGGAAATCCTCTTCGCCGGCGGGCGGGTTCTGGAGGAGCTTGACCAGTTCTTCGGTTTGCTGCTTGGTCAGCGGCAGCGCGGGGATACCGAGGGCGGCGCGCTCGGCGACGTGGCTCCGATAGGCTTCTAGCACGGCGATTTCCTTACGTTCAGGTGGCTCGGATGTCTCTGACGCATCGCACCAGAGACGGATACGATAATTATATATCTTTTATAAGACTGAAACTAAGCTTTTTCCCTTACGGGCGCCTGACAGGCGCGATTCTACTCCCGAACACCCGGACGGCCACCGCCACTCATCATTGTGCAGCACACCATAATCCCGACTAAAAAAGTCGGGAACACCGGGATTCCCGCTGTGTCATACCCCGCGAAAGCCCGCCCCACTGACCCACAGGAGCGCCCATGCATCCCGACCCCTTTGCGACCCTCGCCGAGTTGCCCAGTGCATCCGGCGATTCGGCCTGCTACCGTTACCATTCCCTGCCCGCCCTCGCCGCCGCCCTCGACCAACCGCTGGCACGCCTCCCGGTATCGATCCGCATCGTCCTGGAGTCCCTCCTCCGCCACTGTGACGGCGAACGCGTCACCGAAACCGAGGTGCGCCAGCTTGCCGCCTGGCAGCCCGGGGCCGAGCGCACCGAGGAGATTCCCTTCGTGGTGGCGCGCGTGGTGCTGCAGGACTTCACCGGCGTACCCCTGATTTGCGACCTGGCTGCGATGCGTTCGTGCGCCGAACGGATCGCCCGCCCGCCTTCCCTGATCGAGCCGCTGGTGCCAGTCGACCTCGTTGTAGACCATTCGGTGCAGGTGGACCACTACGGCGCGCCCGATGCGCTGAAGCGCAACATGGCGCTCGAGTTCGAGCGCAACGAGGAACGCTACGCCTTCATGAAGTGGGGCATGCAGGCATTCGAACGTCTCAAGGTCGTCCCCCCCGGCGTTGGCATCGTGCACCAGGTCAACCTCGAGCATCTGTTCCGCGGCGTGCGCAGCGACAACGGCCTGGTGTTCCCGGACACCCTGGTGGGCACCGACTCCCACACCACGATGATCAATGGCGTGGGTGTCGTCGGCTGGGGCGTCGGCGGCATCGAGGCCGAGGCCGCCATGCTCGGCCAGCCGGTGTATTTCCTGACCCCCGACGTGGTTGGCGTGAATCTGAGCGGCCGGCTGGTGGAGGGCGTCACCGCGACTGACCTAGTGCTCACCGTCACCGAGGTACTGCGCCGGGAGAAGGTGGTGGGCAGCTTCGTCGAGTTCTTCGGCGAGGGGACGGCCTCGCTGACCGTCACCGACCGAGCGACGATCGCCAACATGGCGCCCGAGTACGGCGCGACGATGGGCTTCTTTCCGGTGGACGGAAAGACCGTGGACTACATGCGCTCGACCGGCCGGACCGATGCCGAGTGCGAGCGCTTCGAGTCCTGGTTCCGGGCCCAGGACCTGTTCGGCATTCCGCGCGGAGGCGACATCGACTACTCCCGCGTGGTCCACATCGACCTCGGCGCGATCGTCCCCTCGCTGGCCGGCCCGAAGCGGCCCCAGGACCGGATCGCGCTCACCGACATGCGCGAGACCTTCGAGCGGCAGCTCTCGGAGCCTGCCATCGACGGCGGCTTCGGCCGCCCCGCCGATGAGCTGGGCCGCCGCGTGGACAGCGGGCGGGACGGCATCGCGCTCTCTCACGGCGACGTCCTGATCGCCGCAATCACCTCGTGCACCAACACCTCCAACCCGTCGGTCATGCTGGCCGCCGGCCTGCTGGCGAAGAAGGCAGTGGCACGGGGGCTGCGCGTCGCGCCCCACATCAAGACCTCCCTGGCGCCGGGCTCCCGGGTCGTGACCGACTACCTGGAGGCGGCCGGCCTGCTCGCGCCGCTGGCGCAACTCGGTTTCGCGCTGGCCGGCTACGGCTGCACCACCTGCATCGGCAACGCCGGTGACCTCGCGCCGGAGTTCAATGAGAGCATCGCCGCCAACCACCTGGTGGTCTCCGCGGTGCTCTCCGGCAATCGCAACTTCGAGGCGCGCATTCACCCCAACATTCGCGCCAACTACCTGGCTTCGCCGCCCCTGGTGGTGGCCTTTGCGCTGGCGGGTCGCTGCAACATCGACCTGGATCGGGAACCGCTGGGCACCGATCGTGACGGCCAGCCGGTGACGCTGCGCGACCTGTGGCCCAGTTCGGACGAGATCGCCGAGCTGTTGCCGCTGGCGACCCAGGCCGATCGCTACGAACAACGCTACGCTGACGTGACCCGCGACGCCGACCTGTGGAACGCCATTGAGACCGGCGAGGGCGACGTCTACGACTGGCCCTCATCCACCTACATCGCCGAGCCTCCATTCTTCGACGGCTTCGATTTGACGCCGCCCGAGCTCACCCCGATCGAAGGCGCGAGGGCACTGCTCCTGCTGGGTGATTCGGTCACCACAGACCACATCTCGCCCGCCGGCGCCTTCGGGGAGCTGACGCCCGCGGGGCAGTGGTTGAAAGCCCACGGCGTCGAGCGCAAGGCGTTCAACTCCTACGGGTCGCGCCGCGGCAACCACGACGTGATGATGCGCGGCACCTTCGCCAACGTGCGCATCCGCAACATGATGCTGCCCGAGAAGGACGACGGCTCCCGCACCGAGGGCGGCTTCACCCTGCTCGACGGGCGCGAGGTGCCGGTGTTCGAGGCGGCACAGGCCTGGCAGACGCGCGGGGTGCCGACCCTGGTCTTCGCCGGCGAGGAGTACGGCACAGGGTCGTCCCGCGACTGGGCGGCGAAGGGTACCGCGCTACTTGGTGTGCGGGCGGTCATCGCGCGCAGCTTCGAGCGCATCCACCGATCGAACCTGGTCGGCATGGGCGTGCTGCCACTGCAATTCCAGGGCGACGACAGCTGGCAGTCCCTCGGCCTCGACGGCAGCGAGCGCTTCGACCTGCCGGGCGCCGACGATGCGCTGACGCCCCGCAGTGCGTTGACGCTGCGCATCACGAGAGCGGACGGCACGGTCGACGAACTGCGCCTGCGCGTCCGCATCGATACGCCGGTCGAGGCAGCCTACTACCGCCATGGCGGCATTCTGCCCTACGTCTTGCGGCAGCTCGCCGCAGACACCGGGGCGGCATCCTGAGCGTGCCGCCGGGCTGGCGCGTCAGCGCGCCATCGCCGGCGCCAGTGCCGCCTCGAGCTGCTCGATGGTGATCGGTTTGACGAGCACCCGGTCGAAGCCAGCCTGGACCAGTTGCTCGGTCTCCTCGGGCAAGGCATGGGCGGTGTAGGCGAGGATCCACTGGCCGGCATGACGCGCGTCGGCACGAAGCGCAGTGAGCACCTCGACGCCCGAGATACCCGGCATGCTGATGTCGAGCAGGATGGCATCGAAGGCCTCGCGCGACACCACCTCGAGCGCCGTCTCTCCGCTGTCGACTTCAGCGCTGTCCCAGCCGAGCATTTCGGCAAACGCCTGCGCCAACTGACGATTGATCAGGTTGTCATCGACGATCAGCAGGCGCGGCTGGGATTTCGGGGGGGTCATTCTGGATCATCCTGTACTTGAGCCTGCATGGCCGGTGGAAAACTGACGGTGAAGACCGAGCCGACTTCCGGCGTCGACCGAGCGATGACCTCGCCCTGCAGCAAGGCCGTCAGTTCCTTCACCAGGGTCAGGCCCAGCCCGGTACCGTCGCGGCTGCGGGTCATGAAGTCCTCGACCTGGCTGAAGGGCTCGAACACCTTGTCGAGCTGGTCGGCAGGAATGCCCCGGCCCGTGTCGCTCACGGCAAAGCAGATCCAGCCCCGGGCATCCCGGGCCACGCTCAGGGTCACGCCGCCGGTCTCTGTGAACTTGATCGCATTGTTCAGCAGGTTGTTCAGCACCTGCCGCAGGCGGACCGGGTCGGAGTGCATCAGGGACGGCAGTCCGCTGGCCAGTTCGACCACGAAATCCAGTGACTTCTGCTCTGCGTGGCGGCGATGGCCGGCGCAGACGTCGCCGACAAAGTCGCCCAGCTCGATGTCCCGCGGGCTCACCTCGAGCTTGCCCGCCTCGATCTTCGCCATGTCCAGCAGGTCATCGACGATCTGCAGCAGATGGTTGCCGGAACTCTGGATCGTCTGCGCGTAGCTCCGCGCCTGATCGGTCGGGCTGGTCAGGGACAGCAGCTCCGAGAAGCCGAGAATACCGTTGAGCGGGGTACGCAGCTCGTGGGACATCTTGGCGAGGAAGGAGGTCTTGAGTCGGTTGGCCTCGACGGCCCGGGCGCGGGCCTCGTCAAGCCGGTCGAAGCTGTCCTTGACGGCGTCCGCCATCCGGTTCAGGGAGAGGGCAAGCTCGCCCATCTCGTCACGCGAGCGCACTGCCAGCCGGTGTTCCAGATCGCCGGCACGGAATCGCTCGATGCCTTCGGACAGGCGCGTGATCTGCCGGGTCATGAAGGCCGCCATCCAGAGGGCGACACCGATCACCGCCAGAATCATCAGCGCCGTCGACACGCCAAGCTCGGCAGCCGTCTGTTCGAGATGGCTGCGAATCGCACCCACCAGGCCCTCCCGCTGGGCCGCGAACTCGGCCGCCTTGCGATCGAGGGAGCCGGCGATCTGCTCGGTCGACCGCGTCGCCGCGCGATGAAACTCGTCGACGTTGGCCCCGATCGTGACGAAGCCGAAACCCTGATTGTCGCGGCCATACTGGCCGGTGTCGTACGGGATGGCCGCGGCGGTCGTGAGCTTCCACAAGCCGCTGAAGAAGATCACGAACGAACCGGATCCGCCACCCTCGGTGAGTTGCTTCCAGCCGGCGCACTGGGGCGAAAAGCTGAGGTAGCGGCAGTCGAGGCCCACCGTGCCGGCCCGGATCATCTCGACGGCAGGCTTGCGCTGAAGCGATTGCCCCTCGAAGGGAGGCACGCTGGCCAGGAAGGCGTTCACCTCCATGCCCGACCCCTGCCAGCGGGCGTAGAGTTCGGTGTCGAGCCAGGGAGGCACGCGCAGGCCGGTGGCCCGGTCGAAGCCGACGATGAACTGGTCCCGCGGGTGGGAGATAGCGCGCCCTTCGTGATCCCAGAGAAACGCATAGTTGCCCGAGATGGCGTCGTTGATGTCCGTGTAGCGCCGCGCAGTCGGGCTGAGGCGGTCGGTGAACTGGCGCAGGTGCTCGTGATCGAGCGCCAGCGTCACGTAGCCGACGATCCGCTCCCCTTCGAGGACCGGCGTGGCCCAGCGGACGATTGCGCGGAAACGCCGCCCGACCGGATTCTCTGTCCCGGCATACGCGGCCTTCTGCGGCTCGAAGGGGATGCCGGCCTTCTCGGCCCGCGCCGGCGTGTAGGGGCCGATGATGGGCGATCCGACGTACTCGCCGATCACTTCCGAGACGTAGATCTCGCCGGGGGCGAGACGCGTCACCTCAGGCCAGTAGGTCTCGGCGCCCAGGAAGGTGTTCGCCGGGATGCTGATGTCCCGCAGGCCCGGCTCGGTCAGATCGCCGGTGCGCACCTTGATCCGCTCCCGGCCCTTCAGATCGACGAAGCTCATCTCGACGAACAGGGGCGCCATCAGGCGGCGCCCCAGGTACTCGGGCGGGCGGGCACTGAAGTGCCGTGCATTGTCCTCCAGCACCTCTTCGGCACGGGCCATCCGGCTGGTGTCGACACCTTCGAAGTGCTCCGGCTCCCAGGCGTCGCCCGCGGCATTCAGGCGCCACGGGCCATGGCGGAAGACAAAGCGTTCGCGATGCTTGAGAAATCGCGCATACGCCGCCTCGCTCGGCTCGGACAGTGCGGCCTGAAGGATGTCGCTGTCGCGCGCGTAGAGGAAGCTGGCGATGTCCCGCGCAGTATCGGTGGTCAGCCGCTCGAGCGCCTCCCGCGAGCGATCGTCCAGGGCCTGGATCGCATCATCGCTGGCCTGGGCGGCAAACCCGCGGATCGTTTCCAGGGCCTCCTGAGCCATTTCTTCGGCCCGCTCGGTCAGCGTACCGCCGAGCCGCTCGGCGGCGCTCCAGGCGAGCCAGGCAAGCAGCAAGAGGGGCAGGACCTTGATGACGACGAAGATCAGAACGAGTTTGCCGCGAATGCCGAGGCTCCGCCGATCTTCGCTTGACTGTGGCTGCAAGTCCCAGGTCTCCCAGGCTGGCGCGCGCTCCGGGGCAAAGGGCCGTGCCGCGCATCGTTGTCGAGTGCACAGCTATCGGCACCAGCACGCCATTCTTGACGGCCACGCAGTATGACCTACGGCGTAGTACGTGCCCGATGGCGCGGCGGACGCACAGCGGAAGGTCGCCGCTATCAACGCGGCAATCAACCAGGCGATTCCAGTGCAGGCACTACCCGGCCCACTCGCTCCCTCCCCTTCAACATGCAAAGGGGGAGGGAGACCTGCTCGATTGCCGGGTGACTAGGGTCTGTGGACATTTGTATGGCGACCGCCATACAAATGTCCACAGACCCTAGCCTTGTGCCCGTTTGCGACCCAGGACGTGCTTTTCGGCCTCGACCACGGCCAGCGTCAACGCGCCCACGGCCAGGATGCGCAGCCAGCTTGTCCCGTCGATGGCGCCCGACGCGAAAACGCGCTGCATCAGCGGCAGGTAGCTGAACGCCAGTTGCGCCACCATCACGGCGGCGATGGCGGCCAGGGCCGGACCGAGTCCGCGGATGGCGTCGCGGGAGAAGGATGGGCCGAACAGCCGGCGCGCGCTCAGCAGATAGGCCGCCTCACCGACCACCAACGCATTGACCGCCACGGTACGGGCCACCTCGACGCCGGAGCCACGCGCCAGCTCGGCCAGGTAGAGGCCGAAGCTGCCCGCGAGTAGCAGCAGAGACACCAAGGCCACCCGCCAGACCAGGAAGCCGTCGATGAGGGCGGCGTCCGCCGCCCGCGGCGGCCGCGCCATGACCCGCTCCTCAGCCGGCTCGAAGGCCAGTGCCAGGGCCAGCGTGACCGCCGTGATCATATTGACCCAGAGGACCTGAGCCGGCGTGATGGGCAACTCAAGACCGGCGATGATGGCCGCAAGGATAACCAGCGCCTCGCCGCCGTTGGTCGGCAGGATGAAGACGATGGCCTTGCGCAGGTTGTCATAGACCGTTCGCCCCTCCTCGATCGCAGCCGAAATGGAGGCGAAGTTGTCGTCGGCCAGCACCATCTCGGCCGCATCGCGCGCCGCCTCGGTGCCTTTGCAGCCCATCGCGATGCCCACGTCGGCCTGCCGCAGCGCGGGCGCGTCGTTGACCCCGTCGCCGGTCATGGCCACCACGTGACCGCGCGATTGCAGTGCCTCGACCAGGCGCAGCTTGTGCTCCGGGCTGGTGCGCGCAAAGACGCTCGCCTCGGCCGCCACCCGGGCCAGCGCTTCGGCTGACAGGGCCTCGATCTCGCTCCCCGTGATGGCGCGCGGATCGGGTGCGAGATCCAGCCGTCTGGCAATCGCAAGCGCGGTGGCCGCGTGATCGCCGGTGATCATCCGGATGCCGACACCCGCCTCTCGGCAGCGGCGAATCGCTTCTGCCGCCTCATCCCGCGGCGGATCACTGATCGCCAGCATGCCCAGCAGGCTGAAGCCCCCGGGATCCACGTCAGAGAAAGCCAGCCCGTCGAGCCCGGCGTCCGCGATTCGCCCGGCAACCGCGAGCAGCCGCCACCCGCCCGCTGCGGCCTCGTCCATCTGCTGCAGCCAGCGGGCGCGCTCAATGGGGTGGTCCTCGCCGGACCGGCGCTCCTGGCTGCAGAACTCGAGCACCCGTTCCGGTGCGCCCTTCAGGTAGATGAAACGATGGCTGGCGTGGTCGTGATGCAGACTCGCCATGAATTTGTGCTGTGAATCAAAGGGGATCACGTCGATGCGCGGGAACGCTTCCTGCTCGAACGCGGGATCGATGCCGACCTTCAACGCGAAACCGAGCAGGGCCCCCTCGGTCGGATCTCCGGCCAGGCGTGACCGCCCGTTCTCGGCGCTGACCTCGGCGTCGTTGCACAGGGCGGCAGCCCGTGCCAGCTCGATCAGGCAGGGCGCAGTGAGGTCTGCCAGAGCGCCATCGGCGGCTCTGACTTCGCCGTCGGCGCCGTAGGCTTCGCCGCTCAGGATGAATTCACCGTCGGGGAGCAGCGCCCGTTCGACGGTCATCTCGTTGCGGGTCAGGGTGCCGGTCTTGTCGGTGCAGACCAGGGTCACCGAACCTAGGGCCTCGACCGCCGGCAGACGCCGGATGATCGCGCGCCGTGCAGCCATCCGCTTGACGCCGATCGCCAGCGCGATCGTCATGATCGCCGGCAACCCCTCGGGTATGGCGGCCACGGCAAGCCCCACCGCGGCGAGGAACATCTCGCCGCCACTCCGGCCATGGACCCCAACCCCGAAGGCAAAGGCCATGGCTGCGAGTCCGAGAATGACCCAGCTGACGAGCGTCGCGAAGCGTGCCATTTGGCGCATCAGCGGCGTGGTGAGCGTCGCCTCGCGTCCCACCAGCGCACTGATCCGCCCGATCTCGGTCGCCACGCCGATGGCGGTCACCACGCCGACCCCCTGCCCGTGGGTCACCAGGGTGCCCGAATGGCCCATGTCGAGACGATCCGCAACCGTCGCCTCGGCAGCGACCGCTCCGGTCTGCTTCTCTGCCGGCACCGATTCGCCGGTCAGGGCGGCTTCGTCCATGCGCAGGTTCCGCGCCTCGAGGAGCCGCAGGTCGGCGGGCACCCGGTCGCCTGCAGACAGCCACACGATGTCGCCAGGCACCAGGTCATGGGCCGGCACGTCGCGGCGGTGGCCCTCCCGCAGGACACGCGCCGTGCGCGGCAGCATGTCCCGAATACCGGCCAGTGCGTCCTCGGCGCGCCCCTCCTGGACAAACCCGATGAGCGCATTGATCAGCACCACCGCGAGGATGACCCCGGTGTCGACCAGGTGGCCGAGCAGCAGCGTCACCGCGCCGGCCACCAGCAGAATGTAGATGAGCAGGTTCTGGAACTGGGCCGCGAAGCGACGCCACGCGCTGCGGCGGGGCGCGGGCGGGAGCGCATTCGGCCCGTACTGCGCCTGGCGCTGGGCTACCTCGCTGGCAGTCAGGCCGCGGTGGCGGTCTACCCCGAGCCCGTCGGCGACGGCCGCGCCGGCCATCGACCACACCCGGCCCTCGTCGAAATCGCGGTTCATGCGGCTCTCCGTATCGTCGCCTGACGGACCGTCCACTGCATGGAGAGGCACGCGAGGGCGCCGGTTCCCGGGCCCGGGAGCAAGGCTTGATCCGCCTCAACAATGTGGCCCCGCGCTTGGCCGGGGGCCACGGCTGGACCGCGGCCGATGCTAGAATCGGCCTCCCCGCCCCGGCCTCGCGAGGGCGTGACTCAGGCAGGCTCCATTGCAGACCCAAGCTCAACCCGGCGGCCTCGCACCGTTTGCGAAGCGCATCACCCGCATCCGGCTGGCCGTCGCCGGCTTTGCGCTGACGCTGCTCGCCGGGCTCGTCAGCTATGCGCTGGTGGACCGGGCTGCGATCGAGAACGCCACCGGCGAGCGCCTTGAACTCCTCGCCAATGTCATGGCCGAGAACATCCAGACTCAGCTGGGCCAGATCGAACACCAGCTGCTCGGTGCGAAGCGGGTCGTGATGGCCGGCGACAGCGGTGCCATCGGTGGCGAGATCGCCCGCGACCTGCTGCTCGACTGGTGCCGTGGCGACGCGGGCTGCATGGATCTGCTGGTCGTAGACGGCCGCGGCGAGATTACCGAATGGACCGGCCCGGGCACCCCCCCGGTGGTGTCCGACCGGGAGTACGTCGCGCATCATCTGACCACCCCGAACAGCGAGACCTACCTCGGCATCCCCCAGTTGTCTCGGGTCCATGGTGGCCGCTGGTTCTTTGCCGTCAGCCAGGCCGATCGCCACCCGGACGGCTCGGTGGCGCGGATCTTCGTCTCGATTCGCGACCTGTTCCACTCCTTCAACTACGGTCCGATCGTCAAGGGCACTGCCGGCGCGAGCTTTGCCGTGGTGTCGATGCGCGGTGAGGTGTACCTGCGCGAGCCCAATCGAGAGAAGCATATGGGCAAGGTCATCCCCGATGTGGACCGGGTCGTCGGGCCGGAGGCCGGCTCGCTGCGCGCAACGCTCACGACCTCTCGCCTCGACGGGATAGAACGGCTGATCGTGACCCGCCGCCTTTCGCGCTTCCCGCTGTACGTCGCGGCGACCCAGGAACGCGACGTGATCCTCGCCCCCTGGCGCGTGCGGGTATCGGCCCTGGCGCTGGTCTGGGCGCTCCTCACCCTGCTCGCGATCCACGTCGGGCGTCGCCTCGGCGAAGACGCCCGGCTGCAGGACTACCTGGCCTCGATCGACAGCCTGACCGGCACCCTCAACCGACGCGCGCTGATGCAGGAGGCGCGCCGCCAGGAGGAGCGACGGGCCCGCTCTGGCGGGCTGGGCCTGCTGATGCTCGACGTCGACCATTTCAAGCGCATCAACGACACCTTCGGCTATGGCGTCGGTGACGAGATTCTTCAGCACGTGGCCGCCAACCTGCGGGCCCAGAGCCGGAGCAGCGACATCATCGGCCGCTACGGTGGCGAGGAGTTCCTGATCCTTCAGCCTGGCACCGACGAACGCCGCCTGGCGCGCGCCGCCGAGAAGCTTCGGGCGGCAGTCGAAGCCATCCCGTCGATGGAGTTTGCGGCCACCGGAAACTATCCGGAGACCTTGACCGCCAGCGTCGGTGCGACCCTGCTGCGCCCCGGCGACGGCAATCTGGACGCCGCGATCAGCCGCGCCGACCGGGCCCTTAACCAGGCAAAGAATGCCGGTCGGAACCGGGTCGTCGTCGTTGCGCGGGACGACCGGGACTGAGCGATGGCGCGTCTCCAGCCCCCGCCCTGCCCCTGCGGCGCCGGCCCCCTCGACGCCTGCTGCGGTCCGCTGCTGGACGGCCTGCGGGCGGCAGCCAGCGCCGAGGCCCTGATGCGGTCTCGCTATGCCGCCTACGCCCTGGGCCGCAGCGCCTACCTCCTCGCGACCTGGCACCCGGACACACGCCCTGCGTCCCTCACGCTCGAACCCGGTCTGAGGTGGATCGGGCTGCAGGTCGAAGCCAGCGAAATCTCCGAGCCCGACCGTGCCATCGTCCGCTTCACTGCCCGCTACCGGCTCGGCGGTCGAGCGGCGCGCCTCAGCGAGACCAGTCGCTTTACGCGAATCGACGGGCGCTGGTACTACGTCGATGGCGACGTGGACGACCCTGCCCCATCCTCGCGATGACAGATCGCTTCGCGGGCGCTAACCTGAAGACCCTCCCTGCCACCTCGCCCACCCAGCCAGCATGAACCTAGAGAAGGTCGTCTTCGGTTTCTTTATCGTCCTCGCCGCCACCCTGAACTTCGGCTTCTTCGTCGGCGAGCTCGACAACGCGCAGCACCACGACATCTACGAGCTCTTCGCCGCCATCGTGGTCAACCTGATCGCGACCGTGCTCAAGTTCGGCGACCGCACCCAGATCGGCGCGATCCACCTGTCCACCAGCCTGGTCGCGGACCTGCAGCTGATCGCGGCGGCCGCGGTCTGGGCCTGGGCCACGCATATCGCCGGCACCGGTCTCGACGCGGCGTGGACGGCGAAGGTGGTCTCTCTCTCCGGCGGCGCCCTGTTCGCCAACGTCGTCTCGGTGATCATCCTCATCGCCGAGACGATCATGCAGCGACGATGATCTACAGCCGCCACCGCGGCGTCATTTTCCTGGTCCTGCGGCGCATGCGTGCCCCGCTGGCGGCCCTGATCACGATCTTCGCGATCTCGGTGCTGGGCCTGACCATCGTCCCGGGTGTCGATGCCAACGGCGAACCGGCGCGGATGAGCTTCTTCCACGCCTTCTATTTCATCAGTTACACCGCGACGACGATCGGCTTCGGGGAGGTCCCGACCACCTTTACCGAGGCCCAGCGGATGTGGGTCATCGTCTGCATCTACCTGTCTGTGCTCGGCTGGGCCTATGCCATCGGCTCCCTCTTCGCCCTTCTGCAGAACAAGACCTTCCAGAACGCGCTGCGCACCGAGCGCTTCGCCGGCGAAGTGCGTCGCCTATCCGAGCCCTTCTACCTTCTCTGCGGCTACGGAGAGACAGGCCGGCTCGTCACCCGGGCCCTCGACCACATGGGCATGCGCGTGGTGGCGATCGAGATCGAACCCCGCAAGGCGGCAGAGCTGGACCTGCACGGCCTGTTCGCCGATGTACCGGCGCTGGTGGCCGATGCCGGGCAGCCGGACGTCCTGCGCCTGGCCGGCCTCGAGAAACCGGAGTGCCTCGGTGTCATGGCGCTCACCAACAACGACGAGACGAACCTGGCCATCGCGATCGCGACGCGCCTGCTGGCGCCAAAGCTGCCCGCCCTGTGCCGATGTCAGAGCGTCGAGGTCGCGGCCAACATGGCCTCGTTCGGCACCCGCCACATCATCAATCCGTTCGAGAAGTTCGGCGAATACCTCGCCCTGGCCCTGCACTCGCCCTCGGCGTTCCATCTGCTGGAATGGCTGACCGGCATCACCGGCAATGAGGTCAAGCCCCACCGGGATCCACCCCGCGGCACCTGGGTGCTGTGCGGCTATGGCGACTTCGGCCGCCTGCTGGCCCGGGCCCTCGACGAGGAGGGCATGACGGTCACCCTGATCGACCGCGAGCCGCCGCCGGACGGCACCCGCTACCGTTGGGTGCGGGGCGACGGCACCGGCGCGCCGGCCCTGCTCGAGGCCGACATCAAGTCCGCCTGCGGGGTCGTTGCCTGCACGGGCAACGATGTGAATAACCTGTCGATCTGCGTGACGGCGCGGGAGCTCAACCCGGATCTGTTCGTGGTGGTCCGCCAGAACCACTTCAGCAACAACCCGCTCTTCCAGGCCTTCGATTCGGACGCGCCGGTGGTACCCAGCCGGATCATCGCCCACGAGTGTCTGGCGATCCTCACCACGCCGCTCCTGGCGCCCTTCCTCGATCACCTCAAGGCGAGCCGGGAGGACTGGGCGTCGCGCCTGCTCCAGCGCCTGACCGGGCGCTTCGGCTGGCGCGTACCCCCAGTATGGAGCGTGCGCATCAACGCCCGTGAGGCACCGGCCCTGTTCGCGCTGCTGATGCCGGCCGGGCCGGAGGTGACTCTCGACGCGCTGATGCGCGACCACGCCAAACGCGAACTGTCCCTGGATTGCGAGGCACTCTACATCAGCCGCGACGACGGCAGCTCGACCCTCCTACCGTCACCGGACTATGCGATCCGGCCGGGCGACGAACTGTTGCTGGTCGGCACCCGACAGGCCCGCAACCATCTGGCGCTGACCCTCGAGAACCCCAACACCCTCGACTATGTGCTGACGGGCAACGACATGCCCGGGGGCTGGATCTGGCAGCGTCTGTCGCGCCGTCACGAGACCTGAGTGGGCACCCGGCTCACTCGTCGTTGTGGGATGCCGTCAGGAGAATGTTCTCGTTTTCGTAGCGAACGGTCTGGCCAGGCCGCAACTTGGCCCGCTTGCGCATCTCGGTATTGCCGTCCACCAGCACCTGGCCGGAGGCAACCGCACTGTGCGCCTCTCCTCCCGAGCCACACAGACCGGTTGCCTTCAGCAACTGGTCGAGCTGGATGTGGTCACCGTGGATCACGAAGACTCGGGACATGGCGCCTCCCTCAATGAATGACGAATTATCTCAGAGCCCGATCCAGGACGCCACGCCCGTCGGCCCGATTCTGGCCGCCGCAGGGGCAAGGCGCCGGGCGGCCACCGCGAGCGGGCACCTGCAGGCGATCCGCACGGCCCTCGACTGGGTCGAGGACGGGGGCTTCCGCTTCCCGGTGCGCTGGGTCGACAGGCTGGCCCGCAAGCCGCGGCCGGCAAGGCAACTCGCCGGCGCGAATCCCTTCCTGCCGTGGGAGCCGGCACTCGAGGTCGGCCCTGCGGGACCGGATCACGTGATCCTGCTCAACAAGTATCCGGTCATGGACGGCCACCTGCTCGTGATCACCCGGCAGTTCGTCCCCCAGGAGGCCCCCCTCGACGCCGGCGATGTCGGCGCGATGCTCCCCCTGCTCGACGAAGCCGGCGGACTGGCCTTCTACAACGGCGGGCGGATCGCCGGCGCGAGCCAGCCGCACCGCCACCTCCAGTGGATCCCCCGCGACGATGTGAACCGCCTGCCGCTGCTCGCGGCCATCGAGGAGAGCGTGGGCGACGGGCTCGGCGCCTGCGCGCGGCTGCCCTTCCGCCACGCCATCGCCGCGATGCCGGACGGCGCTTTGGGACAGCGGCCGGAGCGCATCCTTCGATGCTACCTCGCCCTGTGCGAGCGGACTGGCCGTCTTGGCCCGGCTGGCGAACTGCGGCCCTATAACCTGCTGATGACCACCCGGGCGATGCTCGTCGTTCCGCGAGAGCGGGAGTCGGTCGAAGGCATCTCGATCAATTCCCTCGGCTTCGCCGGCTCGCTCTTCGTGCCTCAGCCGGCCATGATCGACCGCATCCGGCAGCGCGGGCCGCTGGCGCTCCTTGCCGCCGCATCGGGCGGACTGTCAGGCGGCAGCGGGCCACGTCGAGGGAAGTAGCGGCGGCAATCCGATGGTCGCACGCAGCGAGTCGCAGCGGGGGTTCGGGCTGCCGTCCTCCAGATAGACCGGAAATTCCCGGCACGGCGACGGGCGCTGCGCATAGATCGAGCAGGACACCCCGACGCCAACCTCGCCCTGCAGCGCAGTACAGCGCCGGGGAAGGCTGTTGCTGCCCTTCATGCAGCGCAGGAAATCGTTGAGCTTCTCGGTCATGCCTGCGGGCACCGTCCCACCCGGCGCGTCGTCGGCCTCGGCCCAGTAGAAGGAGATTCGGAAATGGGTACAGCAGATGCCGCAACCCAGGCAAGGATTGGTTTCGCTCATGCCCGGCTTCCCAGACAAACACGATCTGAAGCGGCATGGGCCGCCACCGGATCGGGGCGTCCCGGCCGAAACGCCCCTGCCGGTGGCGCGCGGCCGGATTCGCTCGGCGATCTCGGCGCGCGCATTCTAGGGTGCCCGCAAGAAAAAGCAAGGCCCCTATTTTTCCCTTTTAAATCTGAAGCTTAAACTGCAATTCCGGAAAGATTTCGAGCAACATTGAGGCCCGCTTTCAGGCCTCTGCGCCGCAGCACTTCTTGAACTTCTTGCCGCTGCCGCAGGGACAGTCATCGTTGCGTCCAGTAGCCGACGGCGTGTGCTTCGGGACATCGGTCGTTTCTGGCTCGGGCGCCGGCAGGCCGACCTCCCGCCACAAGGCGAAAAGCCCACGCGCCGCCTGGGCCGATTCGGCCAGCCAGCCGAGACGGGTTTCGTCGTCCGCCTCGGCGGCTTCTTCCGAGGCCCAGTGCTTCATCACGTTGTTGAGCAGGCCCTCGGCGACCGCCGCGTCCTGGCTGTCGAGCCCTGCCGTCCAATCGTCGGGCCACAATTCGAGCCCCTGCTCGAAGCCTGCCACCCACTCATCCCCGAGCGGTGGTGCGTCGTCGCCGTCCGGGGCATAGCAGAACGGCTCCCACGGATCGGTCTCGGCCGCGACCGTGCCGAGCACCTCGTTGTAGTAGCGCAGCACCAGCTTGATGGCGCGACGCGAAGCGGTGGCCGATTCGAACTCGACGCTGTCGGCCTCTGCCGACCACACGGCAGGCATCCAGCGATCCCGCGGCACCGGCTCCGGGCTGCAGGCGAGCGCCGCGACATAGCCGTCGAGCATCTCCAGGTTCATGCAATCCGCAGGCACGGCATCCGATACCAGGACCGCTTCCAGTGCCTCGAATTCTTCGTCGCTTAGCACGATCTCGTCGGTGACGGCGGTGTTCATCTATGACTCTCCCGTTGGGTTCCGGCGCTAGCATGCACCGCCTCTGCGGCCCCATCAAGCGCGGCGTCGCCGAGCGCCAGATGCACGCGATACAGCGCCTGCCCGGAATCCCGGTACTTGCGCTCGAACGGGGTTAGTGGCGCCCCCGGTTCGAATGACTGCCACGGCACTTCGCGGCCTGTCAGCATGCCGAGCGCCAGAGCGAACTCCTCCGCATAAACCCGCCAGTTGGTGCGCATCTCCAGTTCCCCGCCGAGCCGTGGCACGAATGGGAAGACGGGATGGGCATGCCAGCGCCGGCCCAGGTGCCCGATCTTGGGCCAGGGGTTCGGATAGAGGATGAAGTGCTTGCGCAGGCGCACCCCCCGCTCCACCAGCAGACGCCAGAAATCCACCAGATCCGCCCGCACCAGGACCATGTTGCGGGGAAGCAGCGCCTCCGGGTAGGGCTTGCGCCGGGCGAGGCGGTCTGCGGACTGGTCGACGCCGATCACCCAGGCCTCAGGGTGCTCCCGGGCAATCTGGATCGTGCTGTGGGCGACCCCGCAGCCCGCATCGAGGATCAGCCCTGCCCGCCCGTCCCAGCCCGCCAGCGCCTGATCCAGCGCATCGACACTGTAGGCCGCGTGGGGCTTGCGGAAGGGCGAGGCCACGTGACGCGCGACGCAGCGCTCGAGGTGTTCATGGATGCCGACCTGGGCACTGCTCGGGATGCGAGAATTGGCGTAGCTCATCGACGCTCTCCGGTCAGGCCGCGTTCCGGGCCGACAATAGGGGACGCACGTCCGCCGCCGCGAGGACCGCGCCGATCCGGGCAACATCGGGCACCTGGCGAACCGCACTGAACAACGCCTCAGCCTGCGGGTAGCAACGGCGCAACAGGTTCAGCCACTGCTTGAGGCGCCCTGGCGCGTGCCTGGCCGCGACCTTGCGCTGCACCCGAAGCCAGAACTCGCCGATCAGGGTGGCCAGCTCGGGCCAGTCGCGCCCGGCATGGAAAGACTCACCGCTGCGGATCCGGCGAGCAAGAAACGGATCCGCCACTGCACCGCGGCCCAGCATGACGTCCTGAACGCCCGACTCGGCAAGACACCGGCGCCAGTCCGCTTCACACCAGACCTCCCCATTGGCGACCACCGGAATCGGCAACGACGAAGCCAGCCGGCCCACCCACGGCCAGTGCGCTGGCGGCCGATAGCCGTCCAGCTTCGTGCGGGCGTGGACCACCAGCTGGCCGACGCCCCCGTCGGCCAGTGCGTGGCCGCACTCGAGGGTGCGGCCCGTGTCCCTGACGCCGAGGCGCATCTTGGCGGTGACCGGAATCGTCGCTGGCACCTGGCGACGGACTTCGCTGGCGATCCGGTACAACAGGTCAGGTTCGTCGAGCAGCACGGCGCCGCCACGATGTCGGTTGACCGTGGGCGCCGGACATCCGAAGTTCAGGTCGATGCCAGCCGGCCCGAGACGTGCCAGCCGACGCGCGTTCTCCCCCATCCAGCCCGGATCCGAACCCAGCAGCTGGAGGCGAACCGGGGTACCCGTCGCGGTAAGCGCGCCCCGCTCGAGTTCGGGCGAGACCCGCCGGAAAAAGCGATCCGGCAGCGCGGTTCCGGTGACCCGGGCGAACTCGGAGACGGCCCAGTCGTAGCCGCCGACTGCGCACAGCAACTCGCGCATCAGCGCGTCGGCGAGACCTTCCATCGGGGCAAGCAGCAGCTTCACGGGCGCTCCGTCCGGCATTCGAGCCGCGGATTCTACCCGACCCGCCTCGGCATTTCGGCTCAAACACCGCCCACTGCTTGCCATTCCTTTGGTTTAGGGGGGATAATGCCCGGCTTGATGGCGGCCACATTCACCGCCTGCGTCTTACAAAGGAAACTCACATGAAAGCCGACATCCATCCGAACTACAAAGAGATCGAAGTCACGTGCTCCTGCGGCAACAAGTTCGCAACGCGTTCGACCTCTCCGAAGGGCGAGATGCACATCGAAGTGTGCTCCCAGTGCCACCCCTTCTTCACCGGCAAGCAACGCATTGTTGACACCGCCGGTCGCGTCGAGCGCTTCCGCCAGAAGTACGGCAACGTTCAGCGCCTGTCCTGATCCGGCGCTGGACCCGATCGAAAGGCAGCCCCGGCTGCCTTTTTCTTTGCCCGCCCGAATTGCGCTGGCCGGCAGGACAAGCTGCTAGACTCAGCGCCACTTCCCGCCCGCACCGGTAATCCCTCAAGTTCGCATGAATCGAGACACCCCCCGGGTCCTCCTCATCGTCGCCATCCTGTATCTGCTGGTGGGCACGATCGGCCACGACCCCTGGCGCGGTGACGATGCGATCCACTTTGCGCCGGTGTTCGAGACGCTCTCCGTCGGCGCGGCCTGGGTACCGGAAGCCGGAGGCGAGCTGGTCGACGGCTTCGGTCCTCTTTTCTACTGGCTCGCGGCGGCCGTCGCCTGGCTACTTCAGTGGCTGCTACCCCTCCACGACGGGGCCCGCCTGACGACGGCGCTGCTGGCCGGCGGTACGCTCTGGGCGTTGTGGCGGGCCGCCTCCCTCATGCATGGTGTCCAGGCCCGCACCGCGGTCGTCCTGCTGACGATCGGCAGCCTGGGGCTGGTGGTCCACGTGCATGAGACGCAACCGGCGCTGGGCCTCGTCGCGGCCCAGGCCGCCGTCCTGTGGATGCTCGTCTCGCCCCACCGCTTTGCGATGGCCCTGGCGGGCATCGCCGCCGCGGCGGCATTCCTGTTCGCGGGCCTGCAAGGCATTCTGACCACCTGGCCGCTGCTGCTCTTCCCGCTTCTGCCGAGCCGGCGGGGCAATGAGCACAGCCCGCTGCAGGCGGTCGGCGCACTGATGCTGGCGCTGGCGCTCTGCCTGGCCTGGGCGCTTCCGGCCAGCGCTTCGCCAAACTGGTCGGCATGGCTCGCAGCCGAGATCCAGGCCTTGTCACCGGACTCGCCGGTGCCCGCCCGCATCGCCGGCTGGTTCAAACTCTTCGGCTGGTTCCTTTGGCCCCTGTGGCCTCTCGCGCTGTGGTCCCTGTGGCGCACCTGGCACGGTGCGCCAATCCGGCACGTGCCGCTCCTGCTGGCGGCGCTGATGTTGGCCCTGTCATCAGTGATCCTGACCGGCGGCCTGCGGCCGGTGCGCATGCTCCCCCTGATCGTGCCCCTTGCCCTGCTCGCCGCGCCGGCCATCGAGCGTCTGCGGCGGGGTGCCGCAGCGGCGTTCGACTGGTTTGCGGTGATGACCTTCAGCAGCGTTGGCCTGCTGCTGTGGCTCGCCTGGAGCGCCCTCGTCGCCCAGTGGCCGCCGGGTCTCGCCCGCCATTTCCGAAAGCTCGCGCCAGGCTTCGATCTGACGCCCGGCCTCCCGGCCCTGCTCCTGGGCATCGCCCTGGTGCTTGCGTGGTGCGCCTACCTCTGGTGGCGACGGCCTGCCGGGCGCGACGCGACCCTGACCTGGGCGGCCGGCATGACGATGCTGTGGTGTATCGCGACCTCGATGCTCGCGCCCTGGTTCCAGCACACCCGGAGCTATCGCGATGCCGCCGAGCAACTCGGGCTCGTCGTGGCCGAGCGACCGGCCCGATGCATCTCAGGCGTGGGCCTCGGCCATGCCCAGCGTTCGGCCATGGCCTACTTCGCCGGCCTGCATATCGAGCCCAACCGCGACGTGCCCGAATGCCCGCTGGTGCTGGTGTATACCGACACGCGCATGAATCCCCGCGACCTCTCGCGCTTCGGCAGCGAAATCTGGCGCTTCGAACGCGGGGGCGGCCGCCAGCAGGAGAGCTTTGCGCTCCACGCGCGACCGGCCGACTGAGGATTCACTCGAGCCGGAGGAATGTGTCCCGATAGTGGGCGAGTTCGGCGATCGACTCGTAGATGTCGGCCAGGGCCTCGTGCTTGCCCTTCTTGACCACCCCCTTGGCCACCTCGGGACGCCAGCGTTTGGCGAGTTCCTTCAGGGTTGACACATCCAGGTTGCGATAGTGAAACCAGGCCTCGAGCTGCGGCATGTGGCGAGCCATGAAGCGGCGGTCCTGACAGATGGAATTGCCACACATCGGCGAGGTACGGGCCGGCACATACTGCTTGAGGAAATCGAGCATCTGCTGTTCCGCCGTCGCCTCATCGGTCGTCGATGCGCGGACCCGCTCGGTCAGGCCGGAGCGGCCATGGGTGTTGCGGTTCCATTCGTCCATCCCGTCCAGCACTGCGTCGGACTGATGCACTGCGATCACCGGCCCCTCGGCCACCGTCTCGAGCCGCGCATTGGTGACGACGACGGCCAACTCGATGATCCGGTCCCGATCAGGTTCGAGCCCGGTCATCTCCATGTCCAGCCAGATGAGGTGGTTTTGGTCCTGTGCCATAATCCGATGAACCCTCAAAAGCTTTCATAGTCTCACAAGCCGGCTTCCCCTGCGCCCACCCCCGACCTGCCGGCCCATCGCCTCCATGAACGCCTTCTCGATCATTTTCCTCGCCGCGCTGCTGCTCGGCCTGGCCCTGCGCCTTTACCTTTTCGTGCGGCAGATCCGCTACGTCGCGGCGCATCGCAGCGCGGTGCCGGATGCCTTTCAGGCACGTATCGAATTGCCAGCCCACCAGCGCGCTGCGGACTACACCATGGCCCGCGTCCGGGCCCGGCTACCCGAGGCGGTGATGGGTGCGGTATGGCTGCTGTGGCTCACGCTCGGCGGCCTGCTTCAGGATCTGCACGGCCTGCTCGGCGGTGTCTTCGATGCGGGCGGTCTCGCCCACGGGGTGGCTTTCCTGGCCAGTATCGCCGTACTGGGTTGGGTCTTCGAGTTGCCCTTCGAACTGCACCGGGTGTTCGTCACCGAGGCGCGCTTCGGCTTCAACCGGGTCAGTCCGACGCTGTTCGTGGCGGACAGCCTGAAGAGCGCAGCGCTCGGCGCCGCGATCGGCCTGCCCCTCCTGGCAGGCGTGCTGTGGCTGATGGGCGCGATGGGCACCTACTGGTGGATCTACGTCTGGGGTGCCTGGCTGGGGTTCAATCTGCTTGCCATGCTGATCTGGCCGACCTACATCGCGCCGCTCTTCAACAAATTCGAGCCGCTGGAGGACGAGACCCTTCGCGAGCGGGTGACCCGCCTGCTGAGCCGCTGTGGCTTCCAGTCGAAGGGGCTGTTCGTCATGGACGGATCGAAGCGATCGGCCCACGGCAACGCCTACTTCACCGGCTTTGGCAGCGCCAAGCGGATCGTATTCTTCGATACCCTCCTCAACCGCCTGGACGGCGACGAGGTCGAAGCCGTCCTTGCCCATGAACTGGGCCATTTCCGCCATGGCCACGTCAGGAAGCGTATCGCGATGATGTCCGTGGCGAGCTTCGGCTTCCTGGCCCTGCTCGGCTGGCTGGCGGGCCAGCCCTGGTTTTTCGCCGGCCTCGGCATGCAGGCACAGGATACCGCGACGCTGCTGGCCCTCTTCATGCTGGCCATGCCGGTGTTCCTGCTGCCGGCGACGCCGCTGATGAGCTACTGGTCTCGCCGCCATGAATACGAGGCCGACCGCTACGCCGCTGCCAACGCCGGGGCCCGCCCGCTGGTCAGTGCACTGGTCAAGCTGTACCGCGATAACGCCTCGACCCTCACGCCCGACCCCTGGTACTCCGGCTTCCACGACTCCCACCCGCCCGCCGCCTTGCGAATCGCGCATCTGGAACAGATCGGCACGGCCGGTCCGGATCTCACCGCCACAGCGGCTGCAGCATGACGCGGGGCCGCATCCGGGCCTCCTTCGGCCGCCAGTACGAGGTGGAGGCCGACGGCCCGGGGCGGGTCCTGTGCTACCCGAAAGGCAAGCGCAGCCACTTCGCCTGTGGCGATGAGGTCGAATTCACTCGCACCGGCGACGACCAGGGCGTGATCCAGCGGGTCGTCGATCGCCGCAACCTGCTCTACCGCTCCGACGCCTGGAAGGAGAAGCTGATCGCCGCCAACGTCAGCCAGGTGGTCCTCGTCACCGCGACCGAGCCCGGCTTCAGCGACGAGTTGCTGTCGCGCTGCATTTGCGCGGCGGAGGACCAGGACATCGCGGTGCTGATCGTCCTCAACAAGATCGACCTCACCGCGCGCCTGGACGAAGCGCGCGCCACGCTCGCGCCGTTTCGCGACATCGGCTACCCCGTCATAGAACTGTCGGCTGCAGCGGGCGGAGCCGCCGCGCTCGCCCCGCACCTGGACGGTCATTGTTCGGTACTGGTCGGCCAGAGCGGCATGGGCAAGAGCACGCTCATCAATGCGCTGATTCCGGAAGCGGCGACGGCGACCCGGGAAATCTCCGAGACCCTCGACAGCGGCAAGCACACCACCACCTACGCGCGCCTCTACGACCTGCCCGGCGGCGGGGAGATCATCGACTCACCCGGGCTTCAGGTGTTCGGGCTGGCCCACATTGCGCCGGCGGAGCTGATCGGCTGTTTTCGTGAGATCGCGCCACTCGTCGGCGAATGCCGCTTCCGCGACTGCCGCCATGACCTGGAGCCGGGCTGCGCGGTCCGCGCCGCCGCCGAGGGCGGCGACATCCCCGCCCGCCGGTGGACCCACTACACGCTCTTTCGCGACGAGATCGACGCCCAGCGACGAGAGAGCCAGGGCTGGTAGCGGATCAGCTCAGGCCAACGTCCGGGTTCGGGATCGCATCGAAGGCATCCCGCAGGGCGCTGCCCCACCGATTCCGCACCATGCTGAAGTAGGCGTTGTCGGCATCCACCAGCACCTGCGAGCGCAGCGCCAGCACGTTGGCCTCCATCGTCACCAGATCAAGGGGCAGACCGACCGACAGGTTCGAGCGGATGGTCGAATCCATGGAGATCAGGGCGCACTTGGCGGCCTCGTCCAGCGAGGTGTCCCAGCGCAGCACCCGGTCGAGGATCGGCTTGCCGTACTTCGATTCTCCGATCTGGAAGTACGGTGTCTCGCGCGTCGCCTCGATAAAGTTGCCGGCCGCGTAGATGCTGAACAGGCGTGGCGGATCGCCGGCGATCTGTCCGCCGAGGATCAGGCTGGCATTGAAGTCGATGCCGAAGGCGGATAGCGACTCGGCGTCGCGGGCGTACACCGCCCGCAGCGTGTCACCCACGTGACGCGCCGCCTCGAACATGTTCTCCGCCGTGAGCAGGCTCGTACGGCCGTCGCCGGCGCACTCCGCTTCCCGCAGAACGGAGACCACCGCCTGGGTGATTGCCAGGTTGCCGGCCGTCATCAGCACCAGGCAGCGCTCTCCCGGGCGCTCGAAGCGACTCATCTTGCGGAAGGTGTTGATGTGGTCGACGCCCGCGTTGGTGCGCGAGTCGGACAGCATCACCATGCCCGACGCGAGCAGGATGCCGACGCAGTAGGTCATGGCAGGTCACTCCGGATATGCGGTAGCGGATTATCCGGCCCGCCGGGTTCGACAGCCAGCGCAAACAGAGGAGGCCCTCCGCTTGCGTGGCTCGGACGCAACGCTCAGCCCGTGTTGCGCACCGGAATCAGGAAGTCGTCGGAGATCCGGTTGCCCAGATCATAGATCCGGTCCATGAAGCGGTCGAGGAAGGGATGCAGGCCCTGCTCGATCAGGACGTCCACCCGACCGAAGCGCAGCGACGCCTCCAGTTCCCCGGCGCGCCGGATGGTTTCGGCGGAGCGGTCGTTGGCAACCTCCTGCAGGTTCACGAAGACCTCCCTGACGCAGCGCGCCAGGGAGCGCGGCATCAGGGGGTTGAGGATCAGCAGTTCAGCCACCTTCACCGGCGAGATCAGGTCGCGATAGACCTTGCGATAGACCTCGAAGGCTGAAACCGAATGCAGGAGTGCACTCCAGCGGTGGTAGTCGGCGTCCTCCTCGTCGTCCTCGGTGACCAGGACCTGGTACTTCACGTCGAGGATCCGCGCGGTGTTGTCTGCCCGCTCCAGGAAGGTGCCGAGGCGGATGAACCGCCAGGCCTCGTCCTGCAGCATGGTGCCGATCGTGACCCCGCGGGACAGATGGGAGCGGTACTTGACCCACTCGAAGAATTCGCCCACGCCCCGGTCTTCCATGATCTCCGGCGTGAGACCGCGGACCTTGATCCAGGTGGCGTTCATCGTCTCCCACAGTTCGGCCGTGAGCGTGTCGCGCACGGCATGCGCGTTTTCCCGAGCTGCCCGCAGGCAGTTGCGGATGGAAGAGGGGTTCTCCGGATCGAAGATCATGAAGCGCAGCACGCGGCTGCCCTCCACCTCTCCGCAGGTTTCTCGGTACTGGGGCTCGAGAGACATGATGCGCAGCAGGGCGATCCAGTTCTGCTCGGCCTCCTCAGGGCTCTGGGGCATCAGGGAAACCCGGTAGCACACGTCGAGCATGCGCGCGGTGTTCTCGGCCCGCTCCATGTAGCGGGCCATCCAGAACAAGTGATCAGCGGTGCGACTCAGCATATTCGTTCAGGCCTCCAGCACCCAGGTGTCCTTGGTGCCGCCGCCCTGCGACGAATTCACCACCAGCGATCCCTCCGTCAGCGCCACACGCGTCAGCCCACCCGGCACCATGTGCACCTCCTTGCCCGACAGCACGAAGGGACGCAGGTCGATATGACGCGGCGCGACGCCGCTCTCGACAAAGGTCGGGCATGCCGACAGGGACAGCGTGGGCTGTGCGATGTATTTGCCCGGGCTCGCCACGAGTCGTTCCCGGAAGGCCTCGATCTGGGCCTTGCTCGATGTCGGCCCTACCAGCATGCCGTAACCACCAGCGCCGTGGACCTCCTTGACGACAAGGTCATCGAGATTGGCAAGTACGTAGGAAAGATCGCCTTCGTCGCGACAGCGATAGGTGGGGACATTCTTCAGGATCGGCTCCTCGCCGAGGTAGAAGCGAATCATCTCCGGCACATAGGGGTAGATCGACTTGTCGTCGGCAAGGCCGCCGCCGACGGCGTTGGCCAGTGTCACCTTGCCGGCCCGGTAGGCCTGCAGCAGGCCGGGGACACCAAGCATCGAATCCTTGCGGAAAACGGTCGGATCGAGGAAGTCATCGTCGATCCGGCGGTAGATCACGTCGATGCGTCTGGGCCCCTGGGTGGTGCGCATGTAGACCTGATCGTCGGCCACGAAGAGATCCTGACCCTCGACCAGTTCGACCCCCATCTGCTGCGCCAGGAAGGCATGCTCGAAATAGGCACTGTTGTAGGCTCCGGGCGTCATCACGACCACGGTCGGATCGTCCTGCCCGGCTGGCGCGACGCTGCGCATGGTGTCGAGCAGGAGGTTGGGATAGTGGTCCACCGGAGCAACCCGGTTGCTCGCGAAAAGCTCAGGGAACAGGCGCATCATCATGCGCCTGTCCTCCAACATGTAGGACACCCCCGAAGGCACCCGGAGGTTGTCCTCGAGGACGTAGAACTCACCCTCGCCTGCCCGCACGATGTCGACGCCAGCGATGTGGGCATAGACATCGTGCGCCACCGCGACGCCGATCATCTCCTGGCGGTACTGGGCGTTGCCCAGCACGTCCTCGGGCGGAATCAGCCCGTCCTTGAGAATCGCCCGTTCATGGTAGATGTCGCGGATGAACGCGTTCAGCGCCATGACCCGCTGCTTCAGGCCTCGCTTCAGCGTCGACCATTCTGAGGCCGTGATGATGCGCGGAATGATGTCGAAGGGGATCAAGCGCTCGGTCCCGGCATCCTCACCGTAGACCGCAAACGTGATGCCGGACCGGTGAAACAACGCGTGCGCCTCCGCACGCTTGCGATCGAGCCGCTCGGCCGACATCTTGTCGAGCCATTTCGACACGTCGGCGTAGTGGGGACGGACCAGGCCACCGTCTCCTGTCATTTCGTCGTAGAACTCCGTGATGGGCATGTAGGGTCACTCGCCTGGGCAGATAGGTTGTCAGTGTCTGGACAGCACATCGCGAGAAGCGTGCCAAGCAAATTGGCAGATTCCCCCCACCAACGCCCCCTGTCCGGCACCACAACAGTGCATTGGCGCCAGATGGCGGCGCAGCTTGGTGCGCCTGCCCTGGTCGAAAAAAAACCCCCGCACTTGCGGGGGTTTTCTCATCGACCGCAGGGGCCGAAGCGCGCTCAGATGCGCTCGAAGATCGTGGCGATACCCTGACCGCCGCCGATGCACATGGTGACCAGCGCGTACCGGCCGCCGATGCGCTCGAGTTCGTACAGCGCCTTGGTCGCGATGAAGGCGCCCGAGCAACCGACCGGGTGACCCAGCGCGATGGCGCCACCGTTCGGGTTGGTCTTGGCCATGTCCAGGCCGAGGCCCTTTGCAACCGCGATCGCCTGTGCCGCGAAGGCTTCGTTGGACTCGATCACGTCCATCTGATCGAGGGTCAGGCCGGCACGGCCCAGCGCCAGCTTGGTGGCCGGGATCGGGCCCTCGCCCATGATGTGGTTCGGCACACCGGCAACCGCATACGACACCAAGCGGGCGATCGGCTTGTAGCCGGCCTTCTCCGCGGCGTCGGCACCCGCCAGCACCATGAAGGCGGCGCCGTCGTTGATGCCCGAGGCGTTGCCCGCGGTGACGGTGCCGTCCTTCTTGAAGGCCGGACGCATCTTGCCGAGCGTTTCCATCGTAGTGCTGGCCTTGACGTGCTCGTCGGTGTCGAAGATCGTCTCGCCCTTGCGCGACTTCAGCGTGATCGGGACGATCTGCGACTTGAAGCGGCCCTCGGCGATGGCAGCCGCGGCGCGGCGCTGGGACTCGACAGCCAGGGCGTCCTGCTCCTCGCGGGAGATGTTCCACTTCTCGGCCAGGTTCTCGGCCGTGATGCCCATGTGGCCGGCACCGAACGGGTCGGTCAGGGTCGCGACCATGGAGTCGATCATCTGGGTGTCACCCATCCGCGCGCCGGTGCGCATCGCCGGCGCCATGTAGGTGCCACGGGACATCACTTCGACGCCGCCGCCGACGCCGAAATCGCAATCGCCGAGCATGATCGCCTGAGAGGTCGTCACGATGCCCTGCAGACCCGAGCTGCACAGGCGGTTGACGGCCATCGCGACCGAGTCCATCGGCAGGCCGGCCTGGATCGATGCGACACGGGCGACATAGGGGAAACGCGACTCGGTCGGGATGCAGTTGCCGACCGTCACATAGTTGATCAGTTGGGGATCGGCGCCCGAGCGAGCGACCGCTTCTTTCATCACCGCGCCAGCCAGGTCCGCAGGCTCCATGCTACTCAGCGAGCCACCAAACGTGCCGATCGCCGAACGCACAGCGCTGAGGACCACAACTTCACGATTTGCCATTTAACTTCCCTCCGTTGCCTTGAAAATCAACTGCTCACCCAAGCAGACACACTGAACAGGGCCAGCAGTGCCAGACAGAGCACGAGTGTTCTCCATACCAGTTCGACCGCGCTCTGCAGTAGATCGGGGCCGGGATCGATGCCCATGCCCAGTTCCGGACGGGGAATGAGTTGCCCCCCGCACGAGACCGGCCGGCCGAGCTTGACGCCCATCGCACCCGCCCCACTCGAAATGAGAATCCCCTCAATTTCGTTGTGCCACTGCCGCGCCTGGGAGCGCCAGCAGTAAGCCGCGTCCTCGAAATTGCCAGCGATCGCGAAACCGATCGCGGTCACGCGAGCCGGAAGCCAGTCCAGCCTGTCGAGAACGCGCCTCGCCGCTTGAACGGGACCGCTATCGCCAAGCCAGGCATGCGCCCGCGAAGCCACCAGCGCGTAAGCCACAGCGGCGCCGGGACCGGGCAGAAGCACAAACCAGAAGGATACGCCAAAAACGTTGCGATGAGCGGACAAGAGAGCCCGTTCAATGGCTACCCGCGCGATTTCGCCGGCGTTCACGACGCGGCAACCGCCCCCCGTCCATTCGCGAAGCCGCTCACCCGCCTGGGCCACATTACCTTCCTGTAGCGACTGGTGGACCTGCCCGAAGCGAATCGCATCGCGTCCGTTCTCCAGCACAGTGAAGAGGACAGCCGCGTCGAAAACCAGCCCCAGGACGGCATGCAGGCCATGGAGCGTGGCGGAAAGGTAGGCGAACAGCATCCAGACGAAGCCGAGGCAGGCCCACCAGGCCGCGCCGGCCCAGGGTCCTTCGCCGATTCGGCGCTCCAGCCAGGCACCCAGCCGGTGTACCCCCGGGACCCGGACACGATCGCGCGCCTGCGGCCAGAGGCGCGAGAGCAGCAGCGCAACGAGCAGGGTCAGGAAGGTCATCGAAGCTCACAGCAGTGGGTTCGAACGACGATACCACGGCCGCTTGGCGCCCGAGCGGAGCCGCCGCGGTCGGAGGCGTGACGCCCCTGGTGGCTATTTGCCGGCCCGGGCGAGCATGTCTGCGAGGCTAACGAGCATCCCGGCAGTCGCGCCCCAGATGAAACGTCCCTGCCAGGGCATCGCGAAATACTCCCGGACCACCCCGGCATACTCGATCGCGTGCTGTTCCCGGTTGCCCGGATCGAGCAGGAAGGGCAGCGGCACCTCGAACACCTCGGCCACCTCGAACGCGTCGAGCGCCAGGTCGAATGGCGGCGTGACGACGCCCACAACGGGCGAGATCGCAAAGCCGGTTACCGTGTGATAGCGGGGCAGCCGGCCAACAATCTCGATGTGGCGCCGGTCGAGCCCGATCTCTTCCTCGGTTTCCCGCAATGCCGTCTCCACATCGGAGGCGTCGCCGTCCTCGACCCTTCCTCCTGGGAAGCTGATCTGTCCCGGATGGTGATGCAGATGGTCGGTTCTCTGAGTCAGCAGGACATGGAGGCCGGGCTCGCGCACCACCAGTGGCACCAGTACCGCCGCATCACGAAGGCCACGACCAACGCCTGGCTCGTGGATGTCATCGGCGATCACGGGCGAGGCGAGCAAGGCACGCAAGCTGACCGGATCGATACCGTTGATGTCGTGGCTCACGGACGGCGCCTCCATCAGTACCGTCGGCGCAGGGTCAGGCGGTCTCCCTCGTTGCGCAGTTCAAAACGGGACAAGGCGCTCATGCCAAGCAACGCAACCGGAAGGTCCGCATCGTGGACCGCCGCGTCCACATTGTGCAGGGTTGTCGGGCCAAGACGGAGCTGGTCGATCTTGACCAGCCAGATGCCCGTCCGACCGTTGGCCGTCTGGGCCACGGCTCGCCGCCCCGAGGCGTAGTCGATGCCTGCGCGCCTGGCGTCCGAGCGCCCGATGGAGACGAAGGTCGCTCCGGTGTCGACCAGAAACTGGACGCGCGCACCATTGATATGTCCGTCAGCGCGGAAGTGCCCACCCGTGTCCGCCATGAGGGTCATCGGCCCCTGACCTTCCGGCGTGGCGAGATTGGCGGCGCGCTCGCCGACGCGAAGTGTCTCCCGGCGACCGCCGACTTCGAAGCTGACGCTGTCGCCCCGTACGGCAAGAACCTTCACCCCCTCGGGGGACCGCTGACCGACCCGAACCGTCCTGGGCGCGCCACCATCAATGAGCAACAGCGCGGCACCCGGAAACGCACCCGCAACAATCACATCCACGTCATCGGCCGCCGTGACCTGCCCTGCCAACAGGACGAACAAGGAGGCGACGAAACCCAGCTGTCGGCGGACCCGAACCAGGCGGGCCCGCAGCGCCGTCCCCTCAGGCATAGGTATCGATGGCGTTGCCGACCGTCGCCGTCGGATTGGCGCTCGGAACCTGGGGCAGGGCCTGGAGCAGCTGAAGCGCCATGCTCTGCTCCAGATCGAGTGCCTTGCGGAAGGTCAGGATCGCGGCCCGGGCCTGAACCTGCGCCAGTTGGTCGGAAGAGATGCTTGCCGCGTCCATGTTCGTTTCAATCCCTGAAATTGCCGAACTGCAGGGGGAAATCCTGCACCTCACCCTTGACCTTCGAGATGGCTTCCTGCAGCACATCCCGCTTGGCGCCGCTCACGCGAACCGCGTCGCCCTGGATGCTGGCCTGGACCTTGAGCTTCGAGTCCTTCAGCATGCGTACGATCTTTTTCGCAATCTCCTGCTCGACACCGACCCGGACGACGAGTTCCTGCTTGACCTTGTTGCCCGAGACCTTCTGCACGTCGCCGTGCTTGAGGCAGCGGATGTCGATCTTCTTGCCGGTCATCTCGGGCAGCAGGATGCCCTGCATCTGATCAAGCTGAAAGTCGCTGTCGGCAAACAGCGTCAACACCTTGTCGTTCTGTTCGACCCGGCAGTCCGAGCCCTTGAAGTCGTAGCGGTTGCCGATCTTGCGATTGGCACCCTCGACCGCATTGCGCAGGTCGACCAGTTCCACCTCGGAGGTAATGTCGAATGAAGGCATGGGGCCTTTTGAGCTCCTGTCATTGACAAGACAACGGCCGCAGTGCGGCCGTACTGAGTGTCCGTTCGTCGATCAGCCGTAATGGCAGATGTAGTGGAAGGGCTCGCCCGCCACCTCGATGTCGAAGCTCGCATTAGCGGGCACCGAGAACGACTCACCGGGCACGATCGTTTTCCAGTCGTCCGACCCGGGCAGCTTCACCCGGCAGCCGCCAGCCACACACTCCATGATCTCCGGCGCAGCGGTGCCAAAAGTCAGCTGCGAGGGCAGGACGACGCCGACCGACTTGCGTGTGCCGTCGGCGAGTGTCAGCGCGTGGCTCACGCACTTGCCATCGAAATAGACATTCGCGGCCGCGACCACGTTTACGCCTTCCAGTTGTTTCTGTGTCATCTGCTTCCTCACGGACACGACATCACTCGATGCCGAGCATCCTTTGAATGAATCCCTTGGCGATGAAGCCGACGAAGCCGAGCCCGAGTCCGACGAACATCCACAGCGCGCCATACTTGCCCGCCTTCGACTCCCAGGCCAGTTGGCCGATGATGAAGACCATGTAGGCGATCAGTGCCGTAAAGCAGAGCTTGAGGGAGTAGTCCTCGAACTCAGCGACGGTCAGTCCGAAGATCAGCGGTTCGGCATCCATCTCCCGGAATCAGCCTTTGCGGGACCGCGCGTTGGCGGCAATTCGCATGCGCAGCGCATTGAGCCGGATGAAGCCGTGGGCGTCGGCCTGGTCGTAGGCCCCCTGGTCATCCTCGAAGGTTGCGATGGTGGGATCGAACAGCGAATCGGTCGCCGAGTCGCGGCTGACCACGACCACACTGCCCTTGTACAGCTTGAGGCGCACCCAGCCATTGACGGTTTGCTGGGTGTGGTCGATCAGGGCCTGCAGGGCCTGCCGCTCCGGTGCCCACCAGTAGCCGTTGTAGATCAGGCTGGCGTAGCGGGCCATCAGCTCGTCCTTGAGGTGCGCCACTTCCCGGTCAAGGGTCACCGACTCGATCGCCCGGTGACCACGCAGCAGGATTGTGCCGCCCGGGGTCTCGTAGCAGCCCCGCGACTTCATTCCGACATACCGGTTCTCGACCAGATCGAGCCGGCCGATGCCATGCTTGCCGCCGACCCGGTTCAATTCGGCCAGCAGCTCGTGGGGGGCCATGCGGGTGCCATTGATCGAGACAAGGTCACCCTTCTCGAAAGCGAGATCCAGATACTCGGGTGCATCCGGCGCCGCCTCGGGCGACACGGTCCAGCGCCACATCGACTCCTCGGCTTCGGCCGACGGATCCTCGAGGTGGCGACCCTCGTAGGAGATGTGCAGGAGGTTGGCATCCATCGAGTACGGCGAACCGCCCTGCTTGTGCTTCATCTCGATCGGGATGCCGTTCTTCTCGGCGTAGGCCAGCAGCTTCTCGCGGGACAGCAGGTCCCACTCGCGCCACGGCGCGATGACCTTCACGTTCGGCATCAGCGCGTAGTAGCCGAGTTCGAAGCGCACCTGATCGTTGCCCTTGCCGGTGGCGCCGTGGGAGACCGCCTGCGCGCCCGTGGCCCGCGCAATTTCGATCTGCCGCTTGGCGATCAGCGGCCGGGCGATCGAGGTGCCGAGCAGGTACTCGCCCTCGTAGAGGGTGTTGGCCCGGAACATCGGGAACACGAAGTCGCGCACGAACTCTTCGCGCAGGTCGTCGATGAAGATGTGCTCCGGCTTGATGCCGAACTGCAGCGCCTTCTTTCGCGCCGGCTCGAGCTCCTCACCCTGTCCCAGGTCGGCGGTAAAGGTCACCACCTCGCACTGGTAGGTATCCTGAAGCCACTTCAGGATGACCGAAGTATCCAGCCCGCCCGAATAGGCGAGCACAACCTTGCTGACGTCGCTCATTTCTCATCCATCTCGATCAATCAATTCGGGGCACGCCCCCGCGCATCCACGGCTCAGGCATCCACCTTGCCGAGCAGTAGGTATTCCATCAGCGCCTTCTGCGCATGCAGCCGGTTCTCGGCCTCGTCCCAGACCACGCTGTGCGGCCCGTCGATGACCTCGGCTGAGACCTCCTCGCCGCGGTGGGCCGGCAGGCAGTGCATGAACAGCGACTCACCGCCGGCGACAGCCATCATCTCGGCGTCTACCTGCCAGTCGGCGAAGGCCTTCATGCGCGCCTCGTTCTCCGCCTCGAAGCCCATCGAGGTCCACACGTCCGTGGTCACCAGGTCCGCACCGCGGCAGGCCTCAAGGGGGTCAGCGAACTGCTCGAAGTGGCTGGTGCCGTAAAGGCCCGCGCGCTCGGGCTCGACCTCATAGCCCGGCGGCGTCGAGACATGGACGTTGAAGTCCAGCAGTTCGGCCGCCTGCAGCCAGGTGTTGCACATGTTGTTGGAGTCACCGATCCACGCCACGGTCTTGCCCTGGATCGAACCCCGGTGCTCGATAAAGGTATGGATATCGGCCAGGATCTGACAGGGGTGGTACTCGTTGGTCAGGCCATTGATGACCGGTACGCGCGAGTTGGCAGCGAAACGCTCGATGATCTCCTGCTCGAAGGTCCGGATCATCACCAGATCGCACATTCTCGAAATCACATGTGCCGCATCCTCAACCGGCTCGCCGCGGCCGAGTTGGGAGTCGCGCGTATTCAGATAGATCGCGGAGCCGCCGAGCTGGGCCATGCCGGCCTCGAAGGACAGGCGCGTGCGGGTGCTTGCCTTCTCGAAAATCATCACCAGCGTCCGGTCGAACATCGGGTGATAGGGCTCATAGGCCTTGAAGCGGGCCTTGATCCACGCGATGCGCTCGAACAGGTAGGCGTACTCGTCGGCGCTGAAATCCTTGAACTGAAGATAGTGTTTCGGACTCGTCATCAGGGGCATTTCCTCAGCCTGCCAGGAGCGCCGTCACCAGCGGCGCGACGCGGCGGACGAGCTCCTCGCCGTCGGTCTCGGTAAAGATCAGCGGCGGCAGGATGCGGATCACCCGCTCCGCAGTCACGTTGAGCAGCACGCCGGCCTCGCGCGCCTTGCCGACCAGATCGCCGCACGCGCGATCAAGTTCGATCCCGATCATCAACCCGCTGCCGCGGATCGACACGACGCCGGACTGGCCTTCAAGCGCCTTTGCGAAGCCCTCGCGAATGGAAGCACCCACGCGCTCGGCCCCGGTCAGCAACTGGTCGGCCTCAATGACGGCGAGCGTCTCCAGCGCTGCAGCGCAGGCGAGCGGGTTGCCGCCGAAGGTCGAGCCATGATTGCCCGGCTGGAACACGCCAGTGGCCTTGCCGGCGGCCAGACACGCGCCGATCGGCACCCCCGAACCCAGGCCCTTGGCCAGGGTCATGACGTCCGGGACGATACCCGCGTGCTGGTGAGCGAACCACTTGCCGGTACGGGCGACACCACACTGGATCTCGTCGAGCATGAGCAGCCAGCCCTTGCTGTCGCACAGGGCGCGCACGGCGCGCAGGTACTCGAGGTGGGCGACATGGATACCGCCCTCGCCCTGAATCGGCTCAAGCATGACCGCAACGACGTTCGGGTTGTTGGCTGCAGCCTTCTCCAGCGCACCGAGGTCATCGAACGGCACCCGCACAAAGCCGGACACCAGCGGCTCGAATCCAACCTGAACCTTGCGGTTTCCGGTCGCGGACAGGGTGGCGAGGGTTCTTCCGTGGAACGAGTGCTCCATCACGACAATCACCGGCTTCTCGACCCCCTTGCGGTGGCCGAACAGCCGCGCCAGCTTGATAGCGGCCTCATTGGCCTCGCAACCCGAGTTGGCGAAGAACACCTCGTCCATCACAGCCAGGTCGGCCAGGCGGTCGGACAGCTGTTCCTGAAGCGGGATGCGATACAGGTTCGAGGTGTGAATCACGGCCCCCGCCTGACGGGAGATTGCCTGCACCAGCCTCGGATGATTGTGTCCGAGCGTCGATACCGCGATGCCCGACAGGGCGTCCAGGTAGCGATTGCCCGCGTCATCGAACAACCAGACACCCTCACCGTGAGTGAACGCGACCGACTGGCGGCCGTAGGTGTTCATCAAGTGCGACATGCATGAGCCCTTTTCAGGATGTGTGAGGCGGAAAAGCAGACGGCCGCCGCCGCCGCTGTCGGCCGAAAAAGACCTTAAATTCTATGTGAAAACGCCAATTCTTGTACAGCAAGGGCCCGCCCCGCACGCCTCGCAACCGCAGGCGCGTCGCGCCTCCCGGGAGCGACTCGCGCCATGCGGAAGCACCGAATTCTGGTACCATGCGCGCCGATAGGGGAAAACCCCATATCCCACTCATGACGGCCCGCACACGGTGCCGTGATGGCGGTTTGCAAGCCCTTGAAAGCCCACCCGGCTCGAAACATGACCCGTCCGATCGAAAGCTTCGTGATTGTTGGCCTGACAAAGGAAGGCAAGAAGTTCCGCCCCAGCGACTGGTGCGACCGCCTCTGCGGCATCATGTCGGCGTTTGGCTCCGACAACCGGATGATGTACTCGCCCCACGTGCGGCCGGGCTGCACGCTGAAGGGGGACAAGACCGTCATCGTCGACGCCCGGATTCATGACATCGAGCCGCTGGCCTACAACTTCCTCGTCAATTTCGCCAAGGACAACAACCTGCAGGTTCATCCCATCGATCCGGACGAAGCGGCCGGTTGACAAGCACCTGCACCCGCGAACAAAAAAGGCGACCCGAGGGTCGCCTTTTCAATGCCCGGAGGGCTGTCAGGCTGCCATTGACTTCACGGCAGCAGACAGTCGGCTCTTGTGCCGAGCCGCCTTGTTCTTGTGGATGATGCGCTTGTCTGCAATGCTGTCGATGATGCTGGTCGAGGACTGATACACCTGCTGGGCAGCTGCCTTGTCGCCGGCATCCACGGCCTTGCGCACGGCCTTGATCGCGGTGCGCAGACGGGAGCGCAGGCTGGCGTTATGGGCGCGGGCCAGGGTGGCCTGACGGGCGCGTTTACGGGCTTGTGCCGAATTGGCCATGTCAAAAATCCGTTGCTAGGTCAATGAAACCGTGCATTCTATCCCTGAAACGCCCGTTTAGCAAGCCAAGCGACGGGGGACGGGTTCGATTCGGGTAGAATTCGCGGCTTCCCGTCTCCCCGGAACGCTCCGGCCCGCCATGAACCTTCTTCGCGCCCTCGCGACGGTCAGCAGCATGACGCTCGTGTCACGGGTGCTGGGCTTCGTGCGCGATTTCGTCATCGCTCGCGCCTTCGGCGCAGGTGTCGCGACGGACGCCTTCTTCGTCGCGTTCCGTCTGCCCAACCTGCTGCGCCGGATGTTCGCTGAAGGCGCGTTTTCGCAGGCCTTCGTACCGATCCTCGCTGAAACCAAGAACCGCCAGGGCGAGGCCGAGGCACTGACACTGATCAGCCGGGTGGCGTCCTTGCTGGGCCTCGTGGTGCTGGGCGTCTCGATCGTCGGCGTCTTCGCCTCGCCGCTGATCGTCCGCCTGACAGCGCCGGGATTCGCAGACGAGCCCGACAAGTTCGCCCTGACCGTCGAGCTGACCCGGATCACCTTCCCCTACATCCTCTTCATGTCGCTGGTCGCGCTCTCGGCCGGCGTGCTCAATACCTGGAGCCGCTTCGCGATCCCGGCCTTTACGCCGGTGCTGCTGAACATTGCGTTCATTGCCATGGCCCTCCTCGCCGCCCCCTATTTCGAGCCACCGGTGCTGGTGCTCGGCTGGGCTGTCTTCATCGGCGGCGCGGCGCAGCTGGTACTGCAGCTACCCGCCCTGAAGCGTCTCGGACTCTTGCCGCGATTCGAACTGCGACCTTCCGATCCCGGTGTGCGGCGGGTGATCAAGCTGATGGCGCCGGCGATTCTCGGCGTATCGGTCAGCCAGATCTCTCTGCTGATCAACACCGTTTTTGCCTCCTTCCTGGAGAGCGGTAGCGTGTCGTGGCTGTATTACGCCGACCGTCTGATGGAGTTCCCGGCCGGCCTGCTCGGCGTAGCCCTTGGCACGATCCTGCTACCCAGCCTCTCCAAGCATCATGCGGACGCCGACAGCGAGCGCTTCTCCTCGCTGCTCGACTGGGGACTGCGCCTGACCTTACTGCTCACGCTCCCCGCCGCTCTGGGACTCGCCATGCTGTCACTGCCGCTGATCACCACCCTGTTCATGCACGGGGAGTTTTCCGCCACTGACGCACTCCAGACCCGCGCTGCGCTGATCGCCTACAGTATTGGCCTGACGGGGCTCATTCTCGTCAAGATCCTGGCTCCTGGCTTTTACGCCCGCCAGGACATCCGTACGCCGGTGCGCATCGCGGTGTTGACGCTGGTCGCCACCCAGCTCATGAACCTGGCCTTCATCGTGCCACTCCAGCACGCCGGCCTGGCTCTTTCCATCGGGCTCGCTTCGTGCCTCAATGCCGGCCTGCTCTTCCGCGGCCTGCGCCGCCTGGACGTTTACCGCCCGGCGCCAGGCTGGGGTGCATACGTGGCGAAGATCGTGATTGCCCTGGCCGCGCTGGCCGGCAGCCTTCATTTCGCCGCGGGCGACGCCAGCTTCTGGACAACAGCCGTCGCGACTGACCGCGCCTTGCGGCTCGCGGCGGTGGTCGGTGGCGGCATTGCGGTTTATTTTTCCGTCCTGTTCGCGCTAGGGTTTCGACTGGCCGATTTCAAACGCCGCGGGGCCTGATCGGACCTCCCGCGGCCTAGGGTCTGTGGACATTTGTATGGCGGATCGCGTTGAGACTTTGAGCCTGTGCCACAAGGCGCGGGAGGAAGGCAAGGGTGGCCCCCTTGGCGACGAGCGCAACGAAGTGGCGCGGGCTCACAGC
>JAGRGD010000034.1 GCA_020445665.1 Rhodocyclaceae bacterium | reverse complement strand
GGACTGGCTGTGCAAAGCCAGTCCTGGACGGCCAGGAGGAGGTGCAGCACCAGCGCACCCCTCCCGGAAAACCGGCAAGGCCCCACCAGGCCCTGCCACTCGAACAGCGTTCCTCCCCCTTCACGGGTGAGGCCAGGAGGGGGATGGGGTTGCAGCAACCCATCCCAATGGACACAGCAAAAACACGAGCAGGAGCGCCGACCCGCGCTCCCCCACATCAGAGGAAGACACCATGAACGCGCCCGCAGAGCACGCAGACATCGCCCGCCAGCACCTGATCGACCCGGAGATCTGTATTCGCTGCAACACCTGCGAAGAGATGTGCCCGGTGGACGCGATCACCCACGATTCCCTCAACTACGTGGTGAAGTTCGACGTCTGCAACTGGTGCAACGCCTGCATCGGTCCCTGCCCCACGGGCGCGATCGACAACGCGCGCAACGTCGCCCGCAGCAAGCCCTACACCCTCGAGGAGCAACTCGAGTGGGAGTGGCTGCCCGATCAGACCGAACTGGACGACCTCGAGGTCTCGGCCCCGGTCGAGGCCCTGCCCGACGAGGTGCGTGAGATCACCGAGATCGCCACCGCCGGCCAGGGCGGCCCGGCCGTGGCGCCGTGGTCCGCCGCGCACCCCTACGTGAACCTCTACACCGCCAAGAACCCGGTCGAGGCCACGGTGACCGGCAACTACCGCCTTACCGCCGAGGACGCCTCCAGCGACATCCACCACATCGTGCTGGATTTCGGCGCCACGCCGTTCCCGGTGCTCGAGGGCCAGTCGCTGGGCATCATCCCGCCGGGCACCGACGCCAACGGCAAGCCGCACCTGCTGCGCATGTACTCCATCGCCAGCCCGCGTGACGGCGAGCGGCCCCACTACAACAACGTGGCGCTGACAGTGAAACGGGTGACCGAGGACCACGAAGGCAACCCGGCCCAGGGCGTCGCCTCGAACTACGTCTGCGACCTCAAGAAGGGCGACAAGGTGAAGGTCACCGGCCCCTATGGCGCGAGCTTCCTGATGCCCAACCACCCGGGCTCGTCGCTGCTGATGATCTGTACCGGCACCGGCTCCGCGCCGATGCGCGCTATGACCGAGCGCCGTCGCCGCCGCCGCGACCGAAACGAGGGCGGCGAGCTGGTGCTGTTCTTCGGCGCCCGCTCCCCCGAGGAGCTGCCCTACTTCGGCCCCCTGCAGAAGCTGCCCAAGGCCTTCATCGACATGAACCTGGCCTTCTCCCGCGTGCCCGGCCAGCCCAAGCAATACGTGCAGGACCTGATCCGCGAGCGCGCCGACAAGGTCTTCGAGATGCTGCAGGACGACAACTGCTTCATCTACATCTGCGGCCTGAAGGGCATGGAAGCGGGCGTGCTGGAAGCCTTCCGCGACATCTGCCGCGCCAAGGGGGCCGACTGGGACACCCTGCGCCCGCAGCTGCTGGGCAAGGCCCGCTTCCACGTCGAGACCTACTGAGCGGGCACCCACGATGAGAGATGCTGTTTATATCTGCGACGGCGTGCGAACGCCCTTCGGCCGCTACGGCGGCACCCTGTCGAGCCTGCGCGCCGACGACCTGGCCGCGCTGCCCATCGCCGAACTGATGGCCCGCCACCCCGGCCTCGACTGGTCGCTGGTGGACGATGTGATCTTCGGCTGCGCCAACCAGGCCGGCGAAGACAACCGCAACGTGGCCCGCATGGCCGCCCTGCTCGCCGGCCTGCCGGTGACGGTGCCGGGCACCACGATCAACCGCCTGTGCGGCTCGAGCCTGGACGCCGTGGCCACCGCCACCCGCGCCATCTCCAGCGGCGAGGCGGGCCTGATGATTGCCGGCGGCGTCGAGAGCATGAGCCGTGCGCCCTTCGTGATGGGCAAGGCCGACAGCGCCTTCTCGCGCAGCGCGAAGGTCGAGGACACCACCATCGGCTGGCGCTTCGTAAACGCCCGCATGAAGGCCCTGCACGGCGTGGATTCCATGCCCGAAACGGCCGAGAACGTGGCCGACGAGTTCGGCGTCAATCGCGCCGACCAGGACGCCTTCGCCCTGCGCAGCCAGCAACGCTGGGCCGCGGCCAGCGAGCGCGGCTTCTTCGCCCGCGAGATCGCCCCGGTCAGCGTGCCGCGTCGCAAGGGTGATCCGCTGGTGCTGAGCGCCGACGAACACCCCCGCCCCGACACCACCCCCGAGGCCCTCGCCAGGCTGAAAGGCGTGGTGCGCCCCGACGGCTCGGTGACCGCCGGCAACGCCTCCGGTGTGAACGACGGAGCCTGCGCGCTGCTGCTGGCCTCCGAGGCCATGGTGGACCGCCTCGGCCTGACCCCTCGCGCCAAGGTGCTGGGCGCCGCCGCCGCCGGCGTGGCACCGCGCATCATGGGCTTCGGCCCGGCACCGGCCAGCGAGAAGCTGCTGGCCCGGCTCGGCATGACGATCGACCAGTTCGACGTCATCGAGCTCAACGAGGCCTTCGCCGCCCAGGCCCTGGC
>JAGRGD010000257.1 GCA_020445665.1 Rhodocyclaceae bacterium | reverse complement strand
TCAGGAGAGTCATCATGAAAGCCATCATCGCCATCGCCGCCGCCACCCTCGCCACCTCGGCCTTCGCCGGCCCCTTCGACCAGGGCATGGTCGGCGGTCAGCTCAAGTCCAACGTGCGCATCCAGGACGTCAATCAGCGCAACTCGGCCACCCTCGGCTATGCCAAGCAGAAGCTCAACGTCGGCAGCGTCGACGGTGGCAAGGCCCTGGGCAACGTCGAGCTGAACGTGCGCGCCAAGAACGTCAATCAGCGCAACTCCGCCACCCTCGGCTACGCCGAGCAGGAAGCCAACATCGGCTCCCTGAAGTAAGCCACCCCGCTGTCACTCCGGCCCGGGCGGGGCTGCTGCCCCGCCCTGCTTCGGTTCATCGCGCCGCCCCCCGGCAAGGCGCGATGAACTTTTTTTTGCGTGGAGGGGTCTGCCGGGCATGAATCCGGCAGCGCGATATACTGACCCGATGACACCACACCTGCGGCCCCGACCCCCGGCGGCCGGCCCCGCGGCATCATGAGCAATCCGGGCTTCCGCCTGCCCGACAGGCCGCTTCGCGAGGATGGCGAGATGCGCCGGGCGGGTCTCGAGATCGAGTTCAATGGCCTCAAGATAGAAACCGCCGCCGAGGTGCTGGCCGAGGCCCTCGACGCGACCCTCGAGCGGCGCACCGCGGTGGACTTCCGCCTCAGCTCGGAGGCGCTCGGCACGTTCCGGCTGGAGCTCGACTGGGCCTACCTGAAGGCCCGCGCCGAGGCCGCCAGCATCGGCGAGGAGAGCCCCGAGTGGGTCGACCTGCTCAAGCGCATGTCGGCCGACATCGTGCCCCTCGAGCTGGTCTGCCCACCGATCGCGCTGGACCGGCTCGATGCCCTCGAGCCGGCGGTCGATGCCCTGCGCCGCGCCGGTGGGCGGGGCACCGGCGACTCCTTCCTCGCGGCCTTCGGGGTGCACATCAACCCGGAGCTACCCAGCCTCGAGGCCGGCGACATCGAACGCTACATCCGCAGCTTCGCGCTGCTGCAGTGGTGGCTGGTTGACCGCCGCGGCGTCGACCTGGCGCGGCGCCTGAGCCCCTACGTGGACCTCTACCCGGAAGCCTATGTGCTGGGCCTGGCGCGCGCCGGCGGGCAACCGGACCTGGCGCGGCTGATCGACACCTACCTGGCCCACAACGCGACCCGCAACCGGGCGCTGGACATGCTGCCCCTCTTCAAGGAGCTGGACGCGCCCCGCCTGGAAGGGCGCATCGACGACGACGAACTCGTCAATGCGCGGCCCACCTTCCACTACCGTCTGCCGGATTGCCGCCTCGAGGAATCCGGCTGGTCGCTGGCAACGGCGTGGCAGAGCTGGCTCCTGATCGAGGACCTGGCCATGGCGCACGCGCTCCTCAACGCGCTGTCGGCCGAATTCGCGGCGCGCCACCGGCCGGTGCTCGGCGTTTCGCGCAGCGACTGGACCCACCACGTGGACCGATGCCTGACCGACCACGGATTGGCGTAACCGGATCGGCCCGGCGCTGGTCGCCGTCGTGGTGGGCCAGCCGGACCGCGCTGGCCCTGGCCGGGGCCCGCGCCGAACGCATCAGCGTACGCCACGACCCGGGCCACGAGCGCTTCGCTGCGCTGGTCATCGGCGGCGGCGAGGACGTCAGCCCGGAGCACTACGGCGGCGACCTCAACGAACAGGTGCGGCTCGACCCGGCCCGTGACGCGCTCGAGATGCGCTGGATCCGCTGGGCCCTCGAGCGGGGCACCCCGCTGCTCGGCATCTGCCGCGGCGCCCAGCTCATCAATGTGGTGCTCGGGGGCGACCTCCACCAGGACATCCGCCACATGCGGGAGCTGACCCACAACCGCCCGGGCCTGCTCCCGACCAAGCAGGTGAGCCTCACCGCCGGCTCGCACCTGTCGGCGATCTGCCGCGGCACCCGCATCCGGGTCAACAGCCTCCACCACCAGGCGGTGCGCCACTGCGGTCACCAGCTGGAAGTGGTGGGCCGCGACCTGGACCAGATCATCCAGGCCTTCGAGCATGTCGGGGGGCGGTCGATCATCGGTGTCCAGTGGCACCCCGAGTATCTGTTCTACATGCCCGCGCAGTTGCGCATCTTCCGCTGGCTGGTCGAGCACGCCGAGGCATGAGGGTAGCCCCTTGACCGGCTACCTGGCGCTGTTCGGGTCGGCCTTCCTGGCCGCGACGATCCTGCCCTTCTACTCCGAGGTGGTGCTCTACGCGATGCTGCGCGACGGCGGCGATCCCCTCGCGCTGCTGCTCGTCGCGACCGCCGGCAACACCCTCGGGGCGGTGGTGAACTGGGGGCTCGGGCGATACCTGCTGCACTTCCAGGACCGCCGCTGGTTCTACTTCAAGCCGGCCCAGATCGAGAAGGCGCAGCACTGGTTCCAGCGCTACGGGGTATGGACCCTGCTGCTCGCCTGGCTGCCGGTCGGCGGCGACCCGCTGACCTTCATCGCCGGTGTGATGCGCGTGCGGCTCGACCTGTTCGTGCTGCTGGTCGGGCTGGGCAAGGGCCTGCGCTACGCCGCCGTGATCTGGCTGGCAGATGCCGTGCCGCTATGAGCGCCGCGGGCGAATGACGCCGGCGTGACGCAGTTCTCGAACCGATCCGGCGGTGGCCGCGACTCAGGGACCAGATGGGCAGCAAACAGCCCCTCTGGAAACCACACCCCTCAGGAGAGTCATCATGAAAGCCATCATCGCCATCGCCGCCGCCACCCTCGCCACCTCGGCCTTCGCCG
>JAGRGD010000256.1 GCA_020445665.1 Rhodocyclaceae bacterium | reverse complement strand
GCTGGCCACCCTCGCCGGCCACCGCCGCCAGGCCCTGTGGCAGGCGGCCGGCGAGCGGCCGCGCCAGGGCGTGCTGGCCGAGGCGCCGGTGGACGAGGCGCCGCTGGCGCTGCCGGCGGCGAGCGAGGGCGACGAGCTGGTGGCCGACTATGCGGCGCTGGGCTTCACCCTGGGCCGCCACCCCCTGACCCTGCTGCGGGAGCGGCTGGCCAGCCTGCGCTTCGTGCCGGCCGGCACCCTCAACGACTACCCCGACCGCAAGCTGGCGCGGGGCGCCGGCATCGTCACCTGCCGGCAGCGGCCGAGCACCGCCAAGGGCACGATGTTCGTGACCCTCGAGGACGAGACCGGGCTGGTCAACGTGGTGGTCCACCATGCCCTGGTGGACCGCCAGCGCCGCGAACTGCTCGGGGCGCGCCTGCTCGGCGTGTTCGGGCAGATCCGCCGCGAGGGCAAGGTGGTGCACCTGGTGGCGAGCCGGGTGGTGGACCACTCCGCCCTGCTCGGCCAGCTCACCACCCGTGCGCGAAACTTTCACTGACACCTGCGGCATCCCCGCCGCCCCAAAACCCTGTTCCAATGGAGCGATGACGATGACAACCCCTTCCCCCCTGCCCCGCATGCACATGGTCACCCTCGGCGTCGCCGACCTGCCCCGGGCCAAGGCCTTCTACCGCGACGTGTTCGGCACCGACCCCATCGGCCCGGAGGGCGTCGCCTTCTTCTGCCTGCCCGGCGTCTGGCTCGGCCTCTATCCCCGCGAGCACCTCGCCGCCGACATCGGCCCCGAGGTGCCGACGGCCCGCGCCCCGTTCTCGGGTGTAACCATCGCCTGCAACGCCGAGAGCCGCGCCGAGGTGGATGCGCGCATGGCCCACGCCGAGGCCGCCGGCGCCCGCGTCGTGAAGGCGCCGCAGGACACCTTCTGGGGCGGCTATTCCGGTTACTTCGAGGACCTGGACGGCTACCATTGGGAACTGGCCTGGGGGCCGATGTTCCAATTCGACGATGCCGGCAACATGGGGCTGAAGCCCTGAGCCGCACACCCTGACACCGAGGAGAACTCCGCCATGAGCACCGCCCGACTCCTGCTGCTGGCGCTGGCCACGGCCCTGCTGTCGGCCTGCGCCTCGACCTCGATCCGCAACAGCTGGATGGACCCGGCCGATACCGCCGGGCCGCCGAAGAAGCTGGCCGTGTTTGTCGCGGTGACGGACGACAAGGTACGCCGCATGGCGGAGGATCTGACTGCCCGCTCCCTGCCCCCCGAGGTCGGCGCGGTGCCAGCCTACACGCTGGCGCTCGACCCGGCCATGCCGGAAGACGCGCTGCGGGAGCGGCTGGCCCCCCTGGGCTTCGACGCGGCACTGGTCTCGCGCCTGGTGTCGGACGACACCACCGAGCAGTACGTGCCGCCCCAGACCCAGTTCATGCCCGATCCGCTCTTCGTCGGCCTGCGGCCGTACCACCATTCGTTCTACGCCTACTATCCGGTGGCCTACACGTACACCACACCGGGCTACACCGCGACGACGCGGCACGTGGTGGTCGATACGGTGCTGTACCGCCTGCCGGCAGGCAAGCCGGTTTGGTCGGCGCTGACCGAGTCGGTGAATCCGGAGTCGTCGGTGCAGCTGGTGGAGGAACTGATCGACACCCTCGGCGAGGCGCTACGCGAGCAGGGGCTGCTGCCCGCCAGGAAGTAGCCCCCGAACACAGCCCCGAACGCCGCGCCAGGAGTGCACCGGAAAAAGGAACGCCCCGGACCGGCCGGGGCGTTCGTCATTTGCCGGGGCACATGTCGCCCCAACGGCACTGCTCTCGGCGTGCCGGCGCCTACTTCTTGCCCTTGCCTTTGGCGACCGGCGCCAGGCCATCCACCTGCTTGATGATCTCGGCCGGCTTCAGCGCGGTCAGCAGCTGCACCGCCGCCCGCACCAGCTCCGACTTGGTGTAGATGCGCCCCTTCCTGGCCAGCGTGCCCCGCAGCTCCTTCAGGGCCGCGTGCTCGGACTTGGGCATCGAGAAGGAGTCGCGCACGACCTTCTCGCGCTTTTCTTTCTCCTTCACTTTTTCCTTGCTCTTTCCCTTGGCCTTCGCAGCCGCCGGGGCCTTGGCCTTCGTGGTCTTGGCGCCGGCTGCGGGCTTGGCCTTCGGCGCCGCTTGTGCCTTGGCGGGTGGCTGCGCCTTGGGCGCAGGCGCTGCCTTGGGCGTGGCGCCGCCGGTCGCCGGTGGACTCACGGCGGGTGCGGTGCCGGCTTGCGTCGCTGGCGTGGTCGCGGGCTTCGTGGCGACGGGCTTCGCCGCCGGTCGGCGTACCGTGGCACTGCGCGTCGCTGCGACCTTCGCGGGCGCCCTGGGCTTCGCCGGGGTAGCGGGACTCGCACCCTTTGCCGTCGCGGACCGACGGGCTGCAGCCGGCTTGGCCGAGGCGGCCCGGGTGGCAGCAGGCTTTGCCGCCGGCTTGGCGGCCCCTGCCGGTTTCGCGGCGGCGGAGGCGGTCGCCCGAGTCGGGGCCGGCTTTCGCGCGGGCTTGGCGGCGGGCTTGGCGGCGGGCTTGGCGGCGGGCTTGGCGGCGGGCTTGGCG
>JAGRGD010000255.1 GCA_020445665.1 Rhodocyclaceae bacterium | reverse complement strand
GCTGTGAGCCCGCGCCACTTCGTTGCGCTCGTCGCCAAGGGGGCCACCCTTGCCTTCCTCCCGCGCCTTGTGGCACAGGCTCAAAGTCTCAACGCGATCCGCCATACAAATGTCCACAGACCCTAGGGCGCTGCCGTCCGCCGTGCTCCCCGCTTCGGCTTTCGATTGCGCAGCGCACAGTCGATGGCGCGCCGCGCCCAAGGCAGCATCGCCTGCGGGCTGTCGAGGGCCTCGTCGGGCGCACTCCAGTAGCCCATCGTGAACGCCCGACCGTCCGGTTGCGAATAGCGGAAGATCTGGCTGCCGGCGGCCTCGTAGGGCGCTTGCGACGCGGCGTCCGCTTTCAGGTAGAGGGTGTCCCAGGCGACCAGGGCGAAGAACAGGTCGTCGCAATAGAAGCCATGGCCGCCGAACATGGGCCGGACCCGGATCGCACCGAGAGGTGCGAACAGCTCCAGCGCATGGTCGACGATCTCGGGGCGCGGCCGCGTGGCCATGGCGTCACCCAGCCAGGCCCAGCCGCTCGACGATGGCCGTGGTCGGCCCCGCCTGGTTCATGCTGTAGAAGTGGAGCCCCGGCACGCCGCTGGCGATCAGCTTCTCGCACAACTCGGTGACCACATCCAGGCCGAAGGCCTTGATCGAATCTGTATCGTCGCCGTAGGCCTCGAGCTTGCGCCGCATCCAGCGCGGAATCTCGGCGCCGCAGGCGTCCGAGAAGCGGGCCAGCTTCGAGAAGCTGACGACGGGCATGATGCCCGGCACGATGGGGGCGTCGATGCCGAGCTTGCGGCAAGCGTCGACGAAATGGAGGTAGGCGTCCAGGTTGTAGAAGTACTGCGTGATCGCCGCATTGGCGCCCGCGTCGATCTTGCGCTTGAAGGCGGTGAGATCGTCCAGGGGCGAACGCGCCTGCGGGTGGTATTCGGGATAGGCGGCGACCTCGATCCGGAAGGTGTCGCCGGTCTCGCCGCGGATGAACTCGACCAGTTCGTTGGCGTAGCGGAACTCGCCCGGATCCTGCACGCCGGAGGGCAGGTCGCCCCGTAGCGCGACGATGCGGCCGATGCCGGCCTGCCGGTACTCGGCGAGGATCTCGCGGATGCTGTCCCGGGTCGAGCCGACGCAGGACAGGTGAGGCGCAGCCTCGAGGCCGTCGCGCTGGATCTCGAAGACGGTCTCGAAGGTGCGCTCCCGGGTCGAGCCGCCGGCGCCGTAGGTCACCGAGAAGAACTCGGGCCTGAGCTCGGCGAGCTTGCCGCGCACGGTGCGCAGCTTGTCGACCCCCGCCGGCGTCTGCGGCGGGAAGAACTCGATGCTGAATGGGGTCTTGCCTGTCATGTCGTGTTTCCTGCGGCATCCGGGCAGCTCGCCCGCGATGCGTGAATGAAGAACTCCCGGTTGCCGTCGCCGCCGGTAATCGCGCTGTCGAAGTAGGCATCAACCGCCAGCCCCGCCTGCGTTGCGCTCTCCCGGATGCGGGTCTCGACCGCATCGTAACGGCTCGCGTCGCGGACAATGCCACCCTTGGCAAGGCCCTGCGGGCCGACTTCGAACTGCGGCTTCACCAGCGCCACCACCTGGCCCCGCGCCGACAGCAACGATGGCCAGCGGGGCAGCAACAGCGTCAGCGAGATGAAACTGGCGTCGCAGACGATCAGGTCGAAGCCTGCTGCGGGCCACGCGTCGCCGAGATCGGCGGCGACCAGGGTGCGGGCATTGATGCCCTCGAGGCAGATCACGCGCCGGTCGCCGGCGAGCCGGGGGTGCAATTGCCCATGGCCGACCTCGACGCCGACCACGCGGGCCGCCCCCCCCTGCAGCAGGCAGTCGGTAAAGCCGCCGGTGGACTGCCCCACATCGAGGCAGACCATGCCGCTCGGGTCGACGCCGCAGCCACTCAGGGCCCCGGCCAGCTTGATGCCGCCGCGAGAGACGAAGCGGTCTTCGGCGTCGGCCGCGACCGCCAACTGCGCGCTGCTTGCCAGTTCGACGGACGGTTTGCGAACCGGCTCACCATCCGCCGTGACGCGGCCGGCCTCGATCAGGCGGCGCGCCATGCTGCGGGACTCCGCCAGACCGGACTCGGTCAACAACTGGTCCGCCCGGACCCGGCCCTGTGGCCGTGCGGCGGCCGCCCGGGGGCTGCCCTCGGCCCGGGGGCGGCGTCCGCGCGAATGAAACGAGTTCATGCTCACGTTGGCCGCCCCGCGCCGGGATCAATAGCGGTAGTGGTCGGCCTTGTAGGGGCCGTCCACCGGTACGCCGATGTAGTCCGCCTGTTCCTGCGTCAGCGTCGTCAGCGAGACGTTGAGCTTCCTGAGCTGCAGGCGGGCGACCTTCTCGTCTAGGTGCTTGGGCAGCGTGTAGACCCCGACCGGGTAGTCGGCGGTGCGCTGGTAGAGCTCGATCTGCGCGATCATTTGGTTGGCGAAGGACGAGCTCATCACGTAGCTCGGGTGGCCGGTGGCGCAGCCCAGGTTCACCAGGCGGCCCTTGGCGAGCAGGATGATGCGTTTGCCGTCGGGGAAGATGATGTGGTCCACCTGCGGCTTGATCTCCTCCCACTGGTACTGCTCGAGGGAGGCGACGTCGATCTCGTTGTCGAAGTGGCCGATGTTGCAGACGATGGCCTGGTCCTTCATCGCCGCCATGTGGTCATGGGTGATG
>JAGRGD010000254.1 GCA_020445665.1 Rhodocyclaceae bacterium | reverse complement strand
TGGCGTCGTCGTCGTAGCGCTGGATCAGCAGCTTGGTGCCCTTCAGGTCCTCGGGGCCCTGCACCTCCAGGTAGATGGCGCGGAACAGGTCGGACGGGTTCGGCGTCACCTCCGGCACCGGCTCGTCGCGGATGCGGTGCTTGAAGTTCAGGAAGTGGAACTTGTTGCGCAGCGTCCGCTCCACCTCGCCGCTCTCCATGTTCCGGTACTTGAAGATCAGCGGGTTGATGATGGCGTTGTCGCCCCAGTTCAGGCCGTACTTGTAGTTCCAGGCCAGCTTCTCGCCGGCGCGCGGGTCGTTGATGTCCGGCTCCTCGGGGAACGGCCGCCCGGCCGCGAAGCCGACGATGGTGTCGCCGATGTTCGCACCCAGCTGGCTCTTGTTGAGGTTGTCGCGGGTCGCCTGGATGTACTCCTTGGGCAGCTCGAAGTCGGTGGTCTCGCCGACCGTGACCGTGGTGTAGCCGTTCTTGATCATCAGGTAGGTGCCTTCGGCGAGGGCGTCCTTGAACTGCTCGACGTTGTCCTTGCTGATGGTCATGCCCGCCTTCAGGCCCGGGAAGGTGGGGAAGCCCTTCTTGTATGGGTAGAAGGTGTTCTCCACGTCGGCCTCGGTGGCGGCGGTGGCGCTGCCGACCAGTCCGGCGACGACGAGCGCGAGGCTCAGTTTCTTCAGCATTGCGGGTCTCCTCTTAGAACTTGTAGCGAAGCGTCACGAACACTTCGTCTTCGTTGATCGCGGTGCCGATCGGGCCGGCGCGGAAGCGGCCGAGGGGCTCGTAGCTGGCGAGGCCCAGCGAGTAGCCGGTGTCGCCGACCGGGCCGGTGAAGGGCGCGTACGGGTTGCAGCTGCGGCAGTCGTCGAAGCGGTTGCCCGAGTTGGAGCCGCCCTTGAAGTTGCCGCCGAAGGTCACTTTCAGCTTGTCGGTGATGCTCCACTCGACTTTCGGTGCGATCGTGTGGGTGCGGCTGCGAAAGTCCCGGGCGATGATCAGCTCGGGGCTCAGGCGGTCGTTCATCAGGAAGGCCTTGATCAGCAGCGTGCCGATGAAGTTGTCCTCCCAGTCCGCCATGCCGACCGGGCCAGCCACGTTGGTGGCACCGCTGGGGGCGACCCGGGTGCCGGTGTCGTAGTACTCGTGGTCGAAGATGTGCTGCCAGAAGAGCTGGGCCGAAATCAGCGTGGTGCGGCGCGAGCTGATCCACGGGATGAAGGTGGGCCGGTCGATGCCGATCACGCTGCGCCACACCTTGTTGCGCGAATACAGGCGCTCCCGGGCGCTGTTCGGGAACTCCTCGCCGACCGTCAACGCGCCCTCGAGGCGCACCGCGGCGCCGATGGCCTCGGCCTCGAAGTCGGCCGAACCGCCGATCATGTTCAGGCGCGGGTAGTGCACGTCGAACGCGATCAGGTTGGTCTCGTCCGCGGTCTTGGGCGCGCCGGTGAAGGGGTTGGTCGGGCCGGTGACTAGGCCGCGCAGCGACGGTAGCTGGGAGCGGTAGGTCAGCGCGTTCATCGAGAAGGACACGCCGCTCTCGGTCACACCCTCGAACTTGACGCCCAGCTGGGTGTTCTCGAGGGACCACTCGGGCAGGTGCACCTTGCGGATACCGATCTGGTGGGGGCCGAAGTCGGTCGCGATGACGCCGTCGGCGAAGTTCGCCACGGTGCCGCCGTTGTCCCACAGGTTGGCCATGCCGCGGAAGAAGCAGCCGGCATCCAGGATCACGTTCGGCGATCCGCACTGGCCCAGGTTGTTCGGACGGAACTTGTCGAAGTTCCACACCAGCGAGATGTTGCGGTCCTGCATCGACTCGGACGGACCCATGCGGTACTCGGCCTGGGCGATCCACATCGGGATTCGGATGTCCTCGAGCTCGTCGTAGATGTTGTTGCGCGAGTAATCGACCGGGTTGATCACGTCGAGCACGCGGAACAGGTCGGTCCGGCCCCACACCACCTGCTGCTTGCCGAGCTTCAGGTACAGCGCGCGGCCATCGTCCAGGTAGGTGGTCTTGCGGACGTGGGCCTCGCGGATGAAGTCGAGGCGGTCGTTGAACTCCGGAAGTTCCAGCTCGGACCGCTTCTGGTCGCCGTAGCCACCGAAGTCGCGGCAGCCGCGGCTGTCCTCGTCACAGGGGCGCACCGGCACGCCGAACACCACGTCGCCCGGCCCGGCGGTCTGCCAGCGGTCGCCCAGCACGCGCAGTCCGTCGTTGGGGTTGGCGGTGGTGTCGAAGCCGAAGGCGTTGGTGGTCAGCCCCATCGCCGCCGCGCTGTCGTTGTTGATGATGCCGCCGCCGTGGGGCACCTCGCTGACGCCGCCGGCGCCAGAGATGTTCTCCAGCAGGATCGGGCCGCCAGCCTTGTCGCCGTACTCGTCGTCATTCAGGCGATAGACACCGTCGAAGCTGCCCCGCAGCACGCCCCGGAACTTCCAGCCATCGGACAGCGGCTTGTCGGCCTCCACCGTCAGGGTGTTGCGGAACTTGGACAGGCCCACGGTGTGTCCGGTGGCGTCCTTGCCCCGGTAGGCGGTGTGATTGTCGTACAGCACGTCGACCTTCCACGGCTTGGCCGAGTCGCCGAGATCGGGCAGATCGCCAGCTGCTGCCAGGGGTGCGCAGGCCGCTGCCACGAGGGCGGCGCCGAGCTTCAAGGGTGGCCTGTTCTTGTGATACCACTTCATTGGAAGTCTCCTCCTTAGTATTCACCGCACCGGCCATCGGTGCGGCGCTCGCAACGTGATGGCTCAGGCCACCTCAAGCACGCCGTCTTCGTCGTAGCGCGCCGCGGTGACGAAGCGGGGTTTGAACACCACACACCAGCTCGGCACGATCAGAACGGCCGCGATGGCATTGACAACCAGCATGAAAGACAGCAGGACAGCGGCATCCGACTGGAAGCGCAGGTCGGAGAGGAAGATCCACATCACGACGCCGGCGATCAGCGTCACGGCGGTGAAGGACACGGCGTAGCCGGTGGTGGCCACCGCGCGGATCACGGCCTTCTTGATGTCCTGGAGTTCGGCGAACTCCTCGCGGATGCGGTCCATGAAGTAGACCGCGTAGTCGATGCCCACGCCGACACCCACGGCGATCACCGGGACGGTGTTTACGTTGATGCCGATCCCCATCGCGCCCATGTAGGCGTAGGTCATCAGGGTCGCGAACAGCATCGGCAGGACCATCAGCCAGCCGGCGTGGAGCGAGCTGTAATAGACCATCACCAGCGCGAAGGCGAGGATCATGACCGCCGGGATGATGATCAGGTGGTCTTCGTGCAGCGACTGGTTGACCGCCGCGGTCACGCCGATGATGCCGCCGCCCAGGGAGATCTCCACGTCCGGCAGCTCGGCCCGCAACTGGGCGATGCCCTCCTCGGCCAGCGCCACCACGCGCTGGATCGTGTCGGCCTGGTGGTCCTTGTAGTAGAAGACGATGTTGGCTTCGCGCTCATCCGGGGTGACGAACTCCTTCAGGGCGCCCGGGATCGGGCTGGAGGCCATGTACGCGAACATCAGGCCGCCGATCTCGCGGCTGTTGTCCGGGATCTGCATCCAGCGCGGATCGTCGTTGTGGGTCAGCTTGTTGACCACACGGACCACGCCCGGCAGGGCCTTGGTGCCGCCCAGCGCCGGGTCATTCAGCATGTGGGCCTGGAAGCGCTCGATGGCGGCCATCACCTCGGGCTTCTTGATGCCGCCCTTCTCCTCGGTACGTACCGACACGTGCAGCTCCTCGGACCCGGGGAAGCGCTCGTTGATGGCGGTGGTCGAGACGTTGTAGTCGTGGCTGCGGTGGAGGAGTGGCGAGCCCGGCTCCGACTCGCCCAGCTGGACCTGGGAGACGAAGTACAGCGCGCCGATGGCACCGATCACGGTCAGCACCAGGATCGAACGGGCACCGCCGTCGGTGCCGCCGGTCATGGCCATGGCCTTGCCCAGCGCGTCGCGCACGCCCTGGTTGGCGTTCTCGGTCTTCTGCGGCTGGGGCAGCACCGACAGGGCCAGCGGCACCATGAAGTGCACCGTGAAGATCACCGAGAAGCCCCAGAAGCCGGCCGCGAGACCCAGCTTGTGGTTGAACGGCGCGGCGCCGAGGACCAGCACCGCGATGCCCACCGCATCGACGATGATCGCCAGCGAACCGGGTCGGAACAGCGCATCGAGGGCATTTCTGGCGGCCTTCTGGCCGTCCTTCACGATGTCCAGCTCCTCGTAGTAGCGCGCCACCAGCTGCACCCCGTGGGAGGTGGCGCGGGCGGCGATCAGGAACGGAATCGGCAGCGACAGGGGCTCGAGGTTGATGCCCATGAAGGCCATGAAGCCCAGGCCCCAGATCGATGACAGGGCGATACCCAGCAGCGGCAGCGCGATCCCGTAGAGACGCCGGAAATAGACGATCAGCAGGGTCGCCAGCAGGGCCAGCGTCCAGGCCAGGATCATCACGATCTGGTTCAGGTAGGTGTAGACCCAGCCGGTGAGCACCGGATTGCCCGTCACGTACAGCGTGTGTCCCGGGCTTTCGAGAGACTGGCGCACCGACTGCAGGGCCTCGAAGGTCGCCCGGTAGTCCAGATCCGCTTCGTTGAGCTGGGCCTTGATCAGGGCGGCCTTCAGATCGGGCGACACCAGCAGGCCGTACATCGTCGGGTTGGCGATGACGTCCTTCTTCATCTGCTCGAGCTGGGCCACCGTCAGGTCGCCCTTGGTGGCGTCGTAGTACGACTGGGACTGGAAGCCACCGTACTCGTCCACGAAGATCTTGCGCGAGGTCCGGTGGGTCAGGCTCGAGACCAGGTTGTGGTTGACGCTCGGCAGGCCGTCGATGCCCTGGGTGGCCTCGTGGATCAGGGCCAGGGTCTTGTTGTTGAAGATCGTGCCCTGCTCCACCTCGACGGACATGATGATCATGTTCGCGCCGCCGAAGTTCTCCTTCAGCCGGTTGTACACCTGGATGTACGGGTGGTTCTGCGGCAACAGGTCGGCGAAGTCGGAATACACCCGCAGCTTCGGCAGGGCCGCGCCGAACAGCAGCGTGCAGGCGAAGATCAGGGCGAGGACGATCTTCGGATTGGCGAAGATCCATTCTTCCGCCATGTGCAGGCGGTGGGTAATGCTGTGTTTCAGTGTGCTGACCATGGCTCTGTCCTCACTCCGCGACGCTGACGAGCACGCGTTCGGGCGTGGCCACCGCGTGGTCGGTACTGGCAATCACGCGCAGCAGGCCACCGGGCCCGCCGGCGACGACGGCCGCCTGCCCGGCCGCCGGCGCGCCCGCGGCGAAGAACACCGGCAGCGGATCCGGGTACGGCACCGCCCGCCAGGTATCGTCCTCCAGCCGTGCCACGACGCCGCCGGCACCCACGCCGTGCAGCACGTTGCCGACCTTGAACAGCCGATACAGCGGCGCCCCGGTCGCGTTGGACTGCGGGTTCCAGGTCTGACCACCGTCGGCGGTGTGGAGCATCTGCCCGGCCAGTCCGCTGACGAAGCCTTCGTCGCGCGACACATACAACGCGTCGTACGGATAGAACTCGGCGGGCATGTCCGGGCGACGTTGCCAGCTGGCACCGCTGTCTTCCGTGACGAAGACCATCCCGAACTCCGCGGTGGCGACGCCGAAGTCGGCATCGAGGAACTGGATGGCGGTGATCTGGGCGTCCTCGCCCAGATCGGTCAGCTGCCAGGTGGCGCCCCGGTCACTGCTCACGGTGATGCGTGAGCGCGTGCCGGCGATCCACCACCGGCCCTGCCCGTCGCAGGTCACGGCCAGCGGGACACGCGGCTTCTCGATGGACACCGGCGTCCAGTTGCCGCCGCTGGCATCGGCATGCCAGACCTTGCTGTAGAAGTCGATGCCCAGCAGCGTGCCGTCCGGGCAGGCCGTCATGCCGACGATCGCCGCGTTGCCCACCGCCTCGCGACGCCAGGTCTGGCCACTGTCACCGGACACCAGCACCGAGCCGTTCTGCAGGCCGGCGGCGACCACCTGGTCGTTGGAAGCCAGCGACTGCACCACGTCATAGCGCTTGATCGGGCGCGCCGCTTCCGCGCGCACTAGGGAGAGGTCGGCCTCTCCGCTGCAGCCCACGAGCGCCACGGAAGCGCCCGCGAGGACTGCCAGGCAGGTCGTTCGGCTTGTCGAATGTCTCACTGCTCCTCCTTCTCGGGGCAAAAAGGGGCCCCGTCCGCATGGCGGAGCCATGCGGTCTCTTGTTGTCTCGAATCGATGCGGTCGGGCGGCGCGCGGCGCGCGCTTCAGCCCCAGCTAGCGGCCAAGATCCTTGGCGGTCTCCCCGGCGATGCCCCAGTTGGTCTTGGGGATGTCCTGAATCACGACCCGCACGTTCTGCCGCGGGGCGTCCAGGGCCTCGACCAGCGCCGCGGTGACCTTCTCGATCACCGCCCGCTTCTGGTCCTCGGTGCGTCCTTCCATCAGATAGATGTGTGCCAGTGGCATGTCCGTCTCCCGTCCCGCTCGCTTACTCGACAAAACGCAGCGAGGTGCTGCCCATGCCCTGCACCCGCAGGGTCACGTGGTCGCCGGGCGCCACCGCCACCGCCTCGGTCACGCCACCCGAGAGGATCAGCGTGCCGGCCGGGATCTCCATGCCGCGGCGGCCCAGGTTGTTGGCCAGCGCCGCGATCGCGGCGGCCGGATGACCCAGGACCGCTGCGCCGGCGCCCAGGGCGACCGGCTCGCCGTTCTTCTCGAGCACCACGCCGACGGTGCGCAGATCCACCTCGGCCGGGCTGACCGGCTTGCCCCCCACCACGAAACGGGCCGCCGAGGTGTTGTCGGCCACCACGCTCTTGAGGTCGAACTTGAAGTCGCGGTAGCGGCTGTCGATGACCTCGATGCCGGGCATCAGGAAATCGGTCGCGGCCAGCACAGCGCCGATGTGGCAGCCCGGGCCCTTGAGGGCACGCTTGGTGACGAAGGCGATCTCCGGCTCGACCTTCGGGTGGATCAGCTCGGAGACCTTCACCTCGCCGCCTTCGGCGACGCTGTAGTAGTCGGCCATGAAGCCGAACACCGGCTCGGTCACGCCCATCTGCTTCATCTTGGCGTGGGAGGTGAGTCCGGCCTTGAGGCCGACGATGCTGTGACCGCGGGCGATCTTGCGGGCCCGGATGGCATCCTGGATCGCATAGGCGTCCTCGAAGTCCATGTCCGGGTACTCGTCGGTGATCTTCGGCGTGTCCTCGGCCTTGAGCTCGCAGTTCTCCAGATACTCGGCGAGCTTCTCGATAGTGGCGGTTGAGAGATTCATGCGGCCTCCTGCTTGCGCTGCTTGGCCAGCGACAGGGCCGTGTCCTCGATCATGTCTTCCTGGCCGCCGACCATGCCGCGCCGGCCCATCTCCACCAGGATCTCCCGCGCCGGCACGCCGTACTTCTTCTCGGCTCGCTTGGCGAACAGCAGGAAGGAGCCATACACGCCGGCGTAGCCGAGGGTGAGCGCGTCGCGGTCGATGCGGATCGGGAAGTCCATGATCGGCACCACCAGGTCCTCGGCCACGTCCTGGATCCTGAACACATCCACGCCGGTTTCGATGCCCATCAGCTCGCACACCGCGATCAGAACTTCCATCGGGGTGTTGCCGGCACCCGCGCCGAGCCCGGCCGCGGCCGCATCGATGCGGGTGGCGCCGACTTCGATCGCGGCGATGCTGTTGGCCACGCCCATGGCGAGGTTGTGGTGGCCGTGGAAGCCCAGCTCGGTTTCCGGCTTGAGGGCCTCACGCACTGCGCTCAGCCGCGCCTTGACGGTGTCGGGCAGCAGGTGGCCGGCCGAGTCGGTGACGTAGATGCAGTTGGCGCCGTAGCCTTCCATCAGCCTGGCCTGCTTGACCAGCCCCTCGG
>JAGRGD010000253.1 GCA_020445665.1 Rhodocyclaceae bacterium | reverse complement strand
GTCAGCTGCGTTGGGCGGGCACCGGGCTCGCCATCCATCCGACCCCGCCGAAGATGTCGCAGGGTTCGACGCCACGGAGCGGATGCGACCGGGCGCAACGAGGCCCGGGCCGGAGCTTGTCGCAGCCACCCTTTCGTGTCGTGTGAAAAACCGGAAAAGAAAAATCGCTTATCCGCTTGCGGTCATGCTGAAGGCATGCTAGGCCATTACCAGGGCGCCCCCGCCCTGCCCTTCGGGGGTACGCCCGTCCACCGGTAGGAATGCCCATTTGCCGTCCCTGTAAATCCTTCGCGATGCCCCGAATACAGGGGCTGAGCGCCCTTTCGGGTGGGGCCGGTAGCCGGTAGGAAGGCGGCCCGCCCACGGGCCGACCGCTGGTGCCCTTGGCACGCCTTTCCTGGCACTCGCGCGAGCTACCACAATTCCATCTTCATTTCCACGATCAACCCGATTTATCTTTTTCGGGTTTCCTGCTGCGCGCCTCGCGCCCACTTTGCATAGTTGGCCCCGTGACTGGCCGGCCCCCGCGCCGACCGTATCCCGGCCGGAATCCTTCCGCGCCGGGATACCTCTCTCACGAGGACCGGATGATGCGTCTTGCCTGTGTGTCCGCACTTGCGTTGTTCGCCATCGGTAGCGGCACCGCCGCCGCCGAGGATGAGCCGGCGCCGCTGCGTCTGGCGCGCTACACGACCGCCGCGGCGCTGCCGGATCCCGCGCTGACCACGCCGCTCGCGATCGTCGCCCAGGTCGGCTTTCCGCGTGACACGGTTGCGACCGTAGGAGACGCGCTCGCCTACCTGCTGCTGCGCACGGGCTACCGATTGGGGGATGCCGACGCGGCGGCCAGCGCCCTCCTCGCGCTGCCGCTGCCCGAGGCGCACCGCCAGCTCGGCCCCTACCCGGTGCGCGCGATCGCGGCACTGCTGGTGGGCTCGGCCTACGAGCTTCGGATCTCGGAGGTCGATCGCCGGCTGGACGTCGCGCTCGCAGCGCCGGTCCAGAAGACAAACGTGGACGAGCCGGCACACGCCGCCGACGCCCTGGACGCTGCTCCCACGCCAGTCGCAGCGCTCACTCAGCCGCACCCAGAAGAACTCTTGACCGTGCCTCCGCCCACCACGGCGCAGTCCGAAGCCCCGCAGGCATCGCCGGCCGCTGCGGCCGCTCCATCCCCGGAGCCCCTGCCGTGAGCGTGCAGCAGGTCCTCACCGACGCGGCGCCGCCAGCGCTGCCGCTTCATCGGCGCTTGAGCACACGTCGGTTGTCTGTCGTGCTCTTCATGGCGTTGATTGTGGCGGGGTCGATGTTCCTGCTGCTTGGGCCCCGCAGCGAATCCACAGCGGGGCCCCGTTCGGGCAGTGCCGACGCCGCGCTGACCGTGGCCGAGCCGCCGGCGGTGGCGCCCCTGCCCGATCCGCCGCCGCCGAGCCGCGAGATGCTGATCGACGAGCGCTTGTCGCGCATCGACGTGCGCCAGGACGCCCTGGACGCCACCCTTGCGCAGATCGGCGGCCAGATCGAGCGGCTCTCGGCCGAGTTCGAACGTCTGGATGCCGCGGATGTGACACTCGACGAACGCATCACCAGCCTGGTCCGCACGGCCTCGCCCAAGCTGCGCCGCCCACAGGTTCCGACGGCCACCGCACCTGCCGAGGTGCTGCCGACGCTGGTCAGCGTGGACCTGTGGGGCGGCCACCCGTCGGCCGCGATCCGCGGCGCGGACGGCAAGATCCGCTTCTACGCCGTGGGAGACACCATCGGCGTGGCCCGCCTGCAGAGCATCAGCCCGGACTCGCGCAGCGTCGTGATCGAATACAGAAACGGCAAGACGTCGACGCTGAGGGTGCGGGGTTAGCCGATGCGCGCCATCGCCTCCCTGCTTTCGCTGGTTGCTTTGTCAGCCCTCGCGGTGGACACCGGGAACACGCGGCTGGAGCGC
>JAGRGD010000252.1 GCA_020445665.1 Rhodocyclaceae bacterium | reverse complement strand
GCCGGCCGACAGGGGGCATCCAGGCCATGACAAGTGCCTTCAGCCAGAGCCGGTACAATCACGCCATCAGCACAAACCGACCGCGAAATGTCCCTCGACCTCAACCAGCTCGAAACCCGCCTATGGGCGGCAGCAGACCAGCTCTGGGCCAACACCGGCCTGAAGCCCTCGGAGTTCTCCAACCCGGTCCTCGGCCTGATCTTCCTGCGCTACGCAGAGAAGCGGTTCCACGAGGCCGAGGCGCGGATGATCGACAGCGGGCTCGACGCCGCCGAGATCGAGAAGATCGACTATCAGGCCGAAGGCGCGCTTTTTCTGCCCGACAACGCCCGCTTCTCCTACCTGCTCGACCTCGCCGAAGGCCAGGATCTGGGCAAGGCGGTCAACGAAGCCATGGCGGCGGTCGAGGCCGAGAACGAGGAGCTCAAGGGCGTGCTGCCGCGCTCCTACGGGCGGCTCCCCAACACCGTGCTGGTCGAGCTGCTGCGGGTGCTCAACGGGCTGGGCGAAGTCGAGGGCGACGCCTTCGGCAAGATCTACGAATACTTCCTCGGCAAGTTCGCCCTGGCCGAAGGCCAGAAGGGCGGCGTGTTCTACACCCCGACCAGCATCGTCAAGCTCATCGTCGAGATCATCGAACCCTTCCACGGCAAGATCTTCGACCCCGCCTGCGGCTCGGGCGGCATGTTCGTGCAGAGCGCACAGTTCGTCACCCGCCACCAGAAACGGGCCGCCGAGGAGCTGACCGTGTTCGGCACCGAGAAGGCCAACGACACCGTCAAGCTCGCCAAGATGAACCTCGCGGTGCATGGCCTCTCGGGCGACATCCGCGAATCGAACACCTACTACGAAGACCCGCACAAGGCTGTGGTCGGCAACACCGGCAGGTTCGACTTCGTGATGGCGAATCCGCCGTTCAACGTCTCGGGCGTGGACAAGGAGCGGGTGAGGGACGACCCCCGCTTCCCGTTCGGCATCCCGACTACCGACAACGCCAACTACCTGTGGATCCAGCACTTCTACACCGCGCTGAACGAGCGCGGCCGTGCCGGTTTCGTCATGGCCAACTCGGCGGGCGATGCGCGGGGCACCGAGCTGGAGATCCGCAAGAAGCTGATCCGGACCGGCGGCGTGGATGTGATCGTCTCGGTCGGCTCCAACTTCTTCTATACCGTCACCCTGCCGTGCACCCTGTGGTTCTTCGACAAGACGAAGGCCAAGGGCGAGCGCAAGGATGAGGTGCTGTTCATCGATGCGCGCGGCACCTACCGGCAGGTGAGCCGGGCGATTCGCGACTTCCTGCCCGAGCAGATCGAGTTTCTGGCCAACATCGTGCGACTGTGGCGCCGCGAGGCGGTCGAGACCGAGGCGGGAAGCCAGGAGATGCTCCGGCAGCAGTTCCCGGAGGGGGGCTATCGGGACATCGCCGGGGTGTGCAAGGTGGCGACGCTGGCGGAGATCGAGGCGCAGGGATGGAGTTTGAATCCCGGGCGTTACGTGGGGGTTGTCGATAGCCAGCCTGAGGATTTCGATTTCAATGAACTTTTGGAGGAGCTGGGCGAGGAGTTGGAGCTTCTGAATGCTCAATCGCGTGACTTGGAGCAGCAGATTACGGACGGTATCCGCGATCTTCTAGAACGGGGTGTGAGATGACGGCGCGGTCGACTTGGCCAGTTGTCCGTTTAGGGGACTATGTAGACCTACTCGCCGGGTTCGCCTTCAAGAGCAGCGGTTTCACCGACAATTCAGAGGACGTGCCGCTGGTCAAGGGCGATAACGTCCAGCAGGGCTACATCGATTGGGGACGAGCGAAGCGATGGCCAAGAGAGGCGTCTACTGCGCTGTCAAAGTTCCGATTGGCGTCGGGCGATGTTGTTCTTGCAATGGACCGGCCATGGGTCGAGGCTGGGCTGAAGCTCGCGTGGGTTAAACGCTCTGATCCTGAGGCCTTGCTCGTTCAACGCGTTTCGCGCTTGCGGGGTGTCAATGGTCTTGACACCACTTTTATGCGATACGTGTTGTGTAGCCAGTCGTTCACGAACTACATCCGCCCCATTGTCACGGGGATCAACGTTCCGCACATCAGCCCAGGGCAGATCAGGGATTTCAAGTTCATCCTGCCGCCGCTGGCTGCCCAGCGCCACATCGCCTCCATCCTGTCCGCCTACGACGACCTGATCGAAAACAACACGCGACGGATCGCCATCCTTGAGGAAATGGCCCGGAGAATCTACGAGGAGTGGTTTGTCCGCTTCCGTTTTCCGGGGCAT
>JAGRGD010000251.1 GCA_020445665.1 Rhodocyclaceae bacterium | reverse complement strand
TACACCACCACCCAACTCGATGCGCTCAAGCGCGCGCTGGCCACAGGCGAGCGCCGCGTGAGCTTCGCCGACAAGACCGTCGAGTACCGCTCGGTCGAGGAACTGCAGGCGGCCATCCGGACCGTGGAATCTGAGCTTGCGCGCAGCGCCGGTGCGACCCGCAAGCGCCAGATCCGGGTCACCACGTCCAAGGGCTTCGCATGACCTGGTGGGCTCAACTCAGAGCGAGCCTGTTCGGCAGACCGACACCGACCTATGACGGCACTGGCTCCGGCCGGCGCGCCATGGCCTGGCAGGTCGGCAATCCCGGCGCCGTGGCCGCGCTTGCCTTCAGCCAGGACGAACTGCGCGCCAAGAGCCGCGACCTGGTGCGGCGCAATGCCTGGGCGGCCGTCGGCGTCGAGGCCTTCGTGGCCAATGCCATCGGCACTGGTATCAAGCCGCAGTCGATGGTGGTCGACCCGGCATTGCGGGAGGCTATCCAGGCGCTGTGGCGCGACTGGTGCGACGAGGCCGATGCAGGCGGCCTGACCGATTTCTACGGCCTGCAATCGCTGGCCTGTCGCGCGATGCTGGAGGGGGGTGAGTGTCTGGTGCGGTTGCGCTACCGGCGCCCCGAGGATCGGCTGACAGTGGGGCTGCAGATCCAGGTGCTGGAGCCTGAGCATCTGCCGACGACGATGAACCGGGAAGTGGCCTCGGGCAACGTCATCCGCGCAGGCATCGAGTTCGATCGACTCGGTCGACGTGTGGCCTACCACCTGTACCGCTCGCATCCCGGCGACGGGGCCCTGGCACCGATGTCCGGCACCGGCGGCATGGAGACGGTACGCATCCCCGCATCCGAGGTCGTCCACCTGTTTCGGCCGCTGCGGCCAGGCCAGATACGAGGTGAACCCTGGCTGGCCCGGGCGCTGGTCAAGCTCAACGAACTTGACCAGTACGACGACGCCGAACTGGTGCGCAAGAAGACCGCCGCGATGTTCGCCGGCTTCGTTACCCGTCTGGCGCCGGAGGACAACCTGATGGGCGAAACCTCATCGGACGAGCAGGGCGTTTCGCTTGCCGGCCTGGAGCCTGGAACCTTGCAGCTACTGGAGCCCGGCGAGGACATCAAGTTTTCAGCGCCCGCGGACGTCGGCAGCTCGTATGCCGAGTTCATGCGCCAGCAGTTTCGTGCTGTGGCGGCCGCGATGGGCATCACCTACGAAATGCTCACGGGCGACCTGACCCAGGTGAACTACTCGTCAATCCGCGCCGGCTTGCTTGAGTTCAGGCGCCGCTGCGAGGCCCTACAGCACGGCGTCATCGTGCACCAGCTGTGCCGCCCGATCTGGCAGGCCTGGATGGAGCAAGCAGCGATCGAGGGCACGCTGACCCTGCCGGCATTCAGCCGCAGGCGCCGCGAGTACCTGGCCGCGAAGTGGATCCCGCAAGGCTGGCAGTGGGTCGACCCGAAGAAGGAGTTCGACGCCATGCAGACGGCCATCCGCGCCGGTCTGCTGTCGCGCTCGCAGGCGATCTCGGCCTTTGGCTACGACGCCGAGGACATCGATCGCGAGATCGCCACCGACAACCAACGTGCGGACGAGCTCGGTCTCGTCTTCGATTCGGACCCGCGCAATGACGCCAGACGCGTCGACGCCCGTAACACCCACGCCAGCGTCGAGCCGGGTCTCGTGGAACCCCAGGACACTTGACATGCAGCTCGTACATCTGGCGTCCCGTCTCTATGGGACGCCGCTTCTCATCGCCCGCGCCAAGCTCGACGTGATCCTGGCCGTGCTCGGGCCGCGTATCGGTCTGCAAGGTCTGGACATGGCCGCACCACTGCCCGGGCCGCGAAGCGAACTACCCACATCGCCCGGCATCGCGCTGATTCCGGTGCACGGCACGCTGGTGCGCCGTGCGCTGGGACTGGAGGTGGCCTCGGGGCTGTGCTCCTACGCCGAGATCGGTGCTCGTGTCGATGCGGCCCTCGCCGACCCCGCAGTGACGGGCATCCTGCTGGATATCGACTCGCCAGGTGGCGAGGCCGGCGGCGTTTTCGAACTCGCCGACCGCATCCGCCAGGCCAGCGCCATTAAGCCCGTCTGGGCGCACGCCAACGATGCTGCCTTCTCAGCCGCCTACGCCCTCGCGGCTTCCGCAACACGTCTGACCCTGTCTCAGACGGCGGGGGTCGGCTCGATCGGTGTCATTGCCCTGCATGTCGACCAGTCGGTCAAGGACGCCAAGGACGGCCTGACCTACACCGCGATCTACGCCGGCCAGCACAAGAACGACTTCTCACCGCACGCGCCGCTGTCGGCGCAGGCCGGGGCTGCGCTGCAGCTCGAGGTCGATCGCCTCTACGAGATCTTCGTCAACCAAGTGGCCGTCATGCGTGGCCTGGAGCCCGAGGCCATTCGCGGGCTGGAAGCCAGCCTGGTCTTCGGCGAGGCCGCGATTGCTGCTGGCTTGGCCGACGGCGTGGCGAGCCTGGAGCAAGTCCTGGCGGAGTTCAGCACCAGCCTGGCCGCCCAGCGACGGCTGGGCATTTCCACGATGACCCAGCGCACTCCGCCTGCGCGGGCGTCGCCTGCGGCGGCAGATGCCCCGCCCTTGCCCCCTAGTTCCCCATCCAACCCGGAGTACCCGATGGAACAGCTTTCTCCTACTGCGACCGCAGAAACGCCCCCGACGACGCCAGCTCCCCTGGCGGCCGAATCCCTCATCCAGAACCCGCGTGCCGAAGCGCAGGCGATCGCCGAGATCTGCTTGATCGCCGGTGCCTCGCAGCGCACGGCGGAGTTCCTCGCCGGCGGCCTGAGCGAGGCCCAGGTCCGCCGCGCCTTGCTGGAAGCCCGTGCTGACCAGCCGGAGATCGCCTCGCGAATCACCACCGATGCCAGCACGGCCGTGCGCCCCGAGACCAGCCCGGTCGTCGCGGCCGTCAAGAAGCTCATCACCAAGGAGTAACCCATGCCCTCAATCCAAGAAGCTCTCAACCTCGGGGACCTGCTCAAGTACGAGGCCCCGAACCTGTACTCGCGCGATCTGGCAACGGTGGCCAGCGGCCAGAACCTGGCAATGGGCACTGTGGTGGGTCGCGCACCTGTGACCGGCAAGCTCTCGCCGATCGACCCCGACGCTGTGGACAGCAGCGCCGAAGCGGTCGGTGTGCTGGCTTTCGGCGTCGACGCCACCACTGGTGATCGTGACGACGCCTTGCTCATCGCCCGCCACGCCATCGTGGCCAGCCACGCCCTGGTCTGGCCCGCCGGCATCACCCCCGCCCAGAAGGCCACCGCGATCGCCCAGTTGACCGCGCGCGGGGTCCTCGTTCGTACCTCGGCCTGATCAGGAGCTCCAACATGCAGAACCCCTTCAACAACGCCGCGTTCTCGATGGCCGCCCTGACGTCGGCCATCAACATCCTCCCCAATCGCTACGGCCGCCTGGAGGATCTGAACCTGATGCCGGCCAAGCCGGTGCGCCAGCGCCAGATCATCGTGGAGGAGATGAACGGCGTGCTGAACCTGTTGCCGACCCTGCCGCCCGGCTCGCCCGGCACGATGGGCATCCGCGGCAAGCGCAAGCTGCGCTCCTTCGTCGTGCCGCACATCCCGCACGACGACGTCGTCCTGCCCGAGGAGGTCCAGGGCATTCGCTCCTTTGGTTCGGAGACCGAGACCGAGACGGTGGCCGGTGTCATCGCGCGTCATCTGGAGACCATGCGCAACAAGCATGCGATCACGCTGGAGCACCTCCGAATGGGGGCCCTCAAAGGGGTGATCCTGGATGCCGACGGCTCGGTCCTCTACAACCTCTTCGATGAGTTCGAGATTGCCCCCCAGGCCATCTCCTACGACCTCGGGAACGCTGCCACCAACGTCAAGGCCAAGTGCATCGCCACCCTCGCCGCCATCGAGGAGAACCTCAAGGGCGAGTTCATGAATGGCGTTCACTGCCTGTGCTCGCCGGAGTTCTTCGCGGCGCTGACTGGCCACGCCAAGGTGGAGAAGGCGTTCGAGAACTGGCAGCAGGGCGCCATTCTCATCAACGATGTGCGGCGTGGATTCACCTACGCTGGCATCACGTTCGAGGAGTACCGAGGTCAGGCCACCGACCTGACGGGTACGGCTCGTCGCTTCATCGCTGCCGGTGAAGCGCATGCATTCCCCTTGGGCACGGTGGACACGTTCGGGACGTACTTTGCCCCGGCGGACTTCAATGAGACTGTCAACACGGTGGGGCAGCCGCTCTACGCCAAGCAGGAACCGCGCAAGTTCGAGCGTGGCACGGATCTGCACACGCAGTCCAACCCGCTGCCGATGTGCCACCGCCCGGGGGTGCTGGTCAAGCTGACTGTGGCGTGACCGTGGGCCTGATCGAACGCATCTACGAGGCAGCGGCGAATGCGGGTCTGCTGGTGAGCGCCGAGGTGGCCGGCCGCACGGTATCGGTCGGCTTCCTGTGCATCGACGACAACCTGCTCGACGGGCTGGTCCGTTCGGCGGCCTACACGATCACCTACCCGCTGTCGCTGCTTCCCGACCTGGAGGCAGGGCACACCGTCGTGATCGCAGGCCAGACCTACCAGGTGCGTGATGTGCGCGCCATCGGCGACGGGACCGAGCGTCGCGCCGATCTCACGCGTCTGTAGGCGGTAGCGATGACCTCGATCCGCGAGCAGATCCTGCTGGCGGTGATGGCGGCTGTCCGTCCCACTGCCGAAGGGCTGGGTGCCACCGTCCACCGCTCACCCACGGTAGCCATCAGCCGCGAGCAATGCCCGGCGCTGGTGGTGTTCCCCGAGTCCGATGCGATCACCGAGCGTGCCAACGACCGCGTCACGCGGGAGCTGACCGTTCGCATCGTCGCCCTGGCCCGGGCTGTGCCGCCCGTCGCACCCGAGACCGAGGCCGACCGGCTGCTCACCGCCGCGCACGCGGCGTTGATGGCCGACCTGAACCTCGGTGGCCTGGCCCTTGGCATCCGTGAGCAGGAGTGCGAGTGGGAGGTGGAAGACGCCGACGCCGTGGCCGCCGCGATCCCGGCGCGCTACGCGATCACCTACCGGACGCTGGCGCGCGACATCTCCTCACCAGGATGAACCCATGACTCCATTTGTCTTGAAGCGCCCGCACACCCACGCGGGCATGGCCTACCAGGCCGGCGACCGGATCGACGTCGAAGCGACCACTGCCGACTGGCTGATCGCCCACGGTGTCGCCGCACCAGATGCCGTGCCGCCGAAGGCAGACCCCGAATCCGCTGACCTCAAACCCGACCTTCCCCGGTCCCAACGCAAGGAACCCAAGCCATGAGCACCTACGCCAGTTTCCAAGGCCGCGTCTTCCTCGGCAAGCGCGACATCGCCGGCCTTCCCATCGAAGTGCGCTCGCCCGGCAACGTCGCCGAGCTGAAGCTGTCCCTCAAGACCGACGTGCTGGAGCACTACGAGAGCCAGACCGGCCAGCGCTCGCTCGACCATCGCATGGTCAAGCAGAAGTCGGCCACCGTGAACCTCACCATCGAGGAGTTCACCAAGGAGAACCTGGCGCTCGCGCTGTACGGCACGCACGTGGTCGGCACGCCGGGCACCGTTACGGACGAACCCATCGGTGGCGCCACGCCGACGGTGGGCGACCGCTACTTCTTCGCCCACCCCAAGGTGTCTTCGCTGGTGGTCGTCGATTCCGCTGGCACGCCGGCCACGCTGACCGCAGGCACCCACTACACCGCCGACCTGGACTTTGGTGCCCTCCAGTTTCTGGATACCACCGGCTTCACCGCGCCGTTCAAGGCGAGCTACGGCTACGGCGTGGCCACCGAGATCGGCATCTTCACGCAAGCGCTGCCCGAGCGTTACCTGCGGCTCGAAGGCGTCAACACGGCGCAGGGCAACGCCAAGGTGCTGGTCGAGCTCTACCGCGTGGCCTTCGACCCGCTCAAGGAAATCTCCTTCATCTCCGACGAGTACAACAAGTTCGAGCTGGAAGGCTCGCTGCTGGCCGACAGCACCAAGCCCTTCGACGCGGTGCTCGGCCAGTTCGGCCGCATCGTGCAGCTCTGAGGGAT
>JAGRGD010000250.1 GCA_020445665.1 Rhodocyclaceae bacterium | reverse complement strand
CGCCATCGTCGCCTGCATGCGAAAGCTGCTCACCATCCTCAACGCGATAGTTCGAACCGGAACAGACTGGGATGAATCGATTCACTTCACTTGACTTCAAACACAGTTGCTCAAGGGGGAGGCCAGGTGGGGGATGGGGTTGAGTCATGCCTTGCCCCATCCCCTTCCCGGCAGCCCAGGACTGGCTTTGCACAGCCCGTCCGTTCTGCGGGAGCGATGTCCCCACTTCACCTGCCTTGAAGGGGCGGGAGCGAGAGGCCCGCGAACTGCCCGAACCGGGATCGCCTATTCGAAAATCAGGACATTAGCATAGGTCGCCGCACCGCCCCGCTTCCGCTGCACCGGTCCGCTCACTGCCAGCCGCCACCCAGCACCTTGTACAGGGTCACCCGGCTCGAGGTCTCGGCCAGGCGGGTGGCGATCAGCTCCTGCTCGGCGCTGTACAGGGTGCGCTGGGCGTCGAGGAGGCTGAGGTAGCTGTCGACACCGTTGCGGGTGCGCGCCTCGGACAGTGTGAAGCCCTCCCGCGCGGCCGCCACCAGGGCCTCGCCCGCGGCCACCCGCTCGGCGATCGTCGAGCGATCCGCCAGCGCATCGGCCACCTCACGGAAGGCCGACTGGATGGCCCGCTCGTAGGCCGCCACGTTGATGTCGCGCTGCAGCTCGGCCACGTCGAGGCTGGCGGCCAGGGCGCCGGCGTTGAAGATCGGCACGCTCACGCTGGGGATCACGCTCCAGGTCCGCTGGCCGGCCTCGAACAGGCCATCCAGGCTGGCGCTGGCCGTGCCGGCCGAGGCCGTTAGGCTGATGGTCGGGAAGAAGGCGGCGCGGGCGGCACCGATGTTGGCATTGGCCGCCTGGAGGTCGCGCTCCGCCTGCATCACGTCGGGCCGACGCACCAGCAGCTCGGACGACACGCCCTCGGGCACCGCGGCCAGCGCCATCGTGCCGGTGTCGTCGAGGCTGGCGGGCAGCAGCTCGTCGCCCACTGGCGCCCCGGCGAGAAGGTCGAGGGCGTTGTGGTCCTTGGCCACCTGGGCACGCTGGCGGGCGACGTCGGCGCGGGCCCGCGCCACGGTGGTCTCGAGCTGGCTCACCGCCAGGCGGGAGGCGGCGCCCAGCTCGACGCTGCGGCGGGTGATGTCGAGGGTCTGCTGCTGCGCGACGAGGGTGTCCTGGGCGAGGGCCAGCAGGCTGCGGTCAGCCGCCAGCGTCAGCCACGCGCTGGCCACTTCTGCGACAAGGCTGACCTGGGCGGCGCGGGCCGCCTCTTCGGTGGCGAGGTAGGTCTGAAGCGCCTGCTCGCGCAGGCTGCGTACCCGCCCGAAGAGGTCCAGCTCCCAGGCCGTGATGCCCACCGACAGCGCGTGCTGGCGGCTGACGACGGCCTCGCCGGAACCGGAGAGGTCGCCCGGGACGCGGCGCGCGGTGCTGCTGGCCGTGCCATCGACCGTCGGCAGCAGCTCGGCGCGCTGGATGCGGTAGCGGGCCCGCGCGCGCTCGATGTTCAGGGCCGCGATGCGCAGATCCCGGTTGTGGCCGAGGGCCTGCGCGATGACCTGGCGCAGGCGCGGGTCCATGAAGACTTCGTGCCAGGGCTGCTCGCCGGCCACGCCCGAGGCCGCCGGCGGGGCGCCGTGCCAGGTGGTCGGCACGGGCGCCTCTGGGCGCTGGTAGTCGGGGGCCAGCGTCGTGCAGGCCGACAGGGTCGCTGCCGTCAGGGCCAGCAGTGCGGTGCGCAGGGTGGAGGTCGGTCGATGCATGTCAGTCGCTCCCGCTCGCGGCGCCGGCCGGCAAGGCGGTGGTCTCGCCGCCGGGGCTCGCCGTGCGGCGCGAGAAGACCCGCTTGATCACGACGAAGAACAGCGGCACGAAGAAGATGCCCAGCACCGTCGCGGCGATGGTGCCGCCGAGCACGCCGGTGCCGATGGCGTTCTGGCTGCCGGCGCCGGCACCGCTGGCGAGGGCCAGCGGCAGCACGCCGAAACCGAAGGCCAGCGAGGTCATCAGGATCGGCCGCAGGCGCATGCGTACCGCCTCACGGGTGGCCTCCAGCAAGGGCTTGCCGGCCTCCTCCATCTGGGCCTTGGCGAACTCGACGATCAGGATCGCGTTCTTCGACGACAGGCCGATGGTGGCGAGCAGGCCGACCTGGAAGTAGATGTCGTTGGAGAGGCCACGGCCGGTGGCGGCGACCACTGCGCCGAGCACACCCAGCGGTACCACCAGCATCACCGCGAAGGGGATCGACCAGCTCTCGTAGAGGGCCGCCAGGCACAGGAAGACGATCAGCAGCGACAGGGCCAGCAGGGCGGGCGCCTGGTCGCCGGACTGGCGCTCCTGGAACGAGGTGCCCGACCAGGCGTAGCCGATGCCGGCGGGCAGCTGGCCGACGAGTTCCGAGATGGCCTGCATCGCCTCGCCCGACGAGTAGCCCGGCGCAGCCTGGCCCTGGATCTCCATCGACGGCTGGCCGTTGAAGCGCTCGAGGCGCTGGGGGCCGTAGGTCCAGCGCGAGGTCGTGAAGGCCGAGAACGGCACCATCTCGCCGCCGCTGTTCTTCACGTACCACCTGGCCATGTCCTCGGGCGCCATCCGCGCCGGGGCGTCGCCCTGCACGTACACCCGCTTGATCCGGCCCCGGTCGACGAAGTCGTTCACGTAGGTGCCGCCCCAGGCGGTGGCCAGGGTGGCATTGATGGCGTCGGCCGAGACGCCGAGCGCGCCGGCCTTCTGCAGGTCCACGTCGAGCTTGAGCTGGGCGGTGTCCTCCTGGCCGTTGGGGCGCACGCCGACCAGCCGGGGATCCTTGCCGGCCAGCCCGAGAAGCTGGTTGCGGGCCGCCAGCAGGGCCTCATGGCCGAGGCCGGCCCGGTCCTGCAGCTGCATGCTGAAGCCGCCCGAGGTGCCCAGTTCGATCACCGCCGGCGGCACGAAGGCGAAGACCATCGCCTCGCGGATCTGGGAGAAGGCCCCCATCGCCCGACGCTGGAGGGATCTCACGTCCATGCCCGGGGCCTGGCGCTCGTCCCAGTGCTTGAGGTTGACGAAGCCGATGCCCATGTTCTGGCCGCGGCCGGCGAAGCTGAAGCCGGCGACCGTGAACAGGGCCCGCACGACCTCCTTTTCTTCGACCAGGAACTGGTGCTCGACCTTGCGCAGGGTCTCGAGGGTGCGCTCCTGGGTGGCCGAGGTGGGCAGCACCACCTGGGTGAACATCACGCCCTGGTCTTCCTCGGGAAGGAAGGCGGTGGGCAGGCGGGTAAAGAAGTAGACCAGCACGCCGACGATGAGCGCGAAGATCAGCATGAAGCGCAGCGAGCGCTTCAGCATGCCGACGACGATGCCCTCATAGCGGGCGGTGCCGCGCTCGAAGCTGCGGTTGAACCAGCCGAAGAAGCCGCGGCGGCTGAGGTTGTGGCCCTTCTCGACGGGCTTCAGCAGCGTCGCGCAGAGGGCCGGCGTGAAGATGATGGCGACCAGCACCGAGAGGGCCATCGCGGCGACGATGGTGATCGAGAACTGACGGTAGATCACCCCGGTGGAGCCGCCGAAGAAGGCCATCGGCACGAACACCGCCGACAGCACCAGGCCGATGCCGATCAGCGCGCCGGTGATCTGGCCCATCGAGCGGCGGGTGGCTTCCTTGGGAGGCAGGCCCTCCTCGCTCATGATCCGCTCGACGTTCTCGACCACGACGATGGCGTCGTCCACCAGCAGGCCAATGGCCAGCACGGTGCCGAACATGGTCAGGGTGTTGATCGAAAAACCGAAGGCCGCCATCACCCCGAAGGTGCCGAGCAGCACTACCGGCACGGCGATGGTTGGAATCAGGG
>JAGRGD010000033.1 GCA_020445665.1 Rhodocyclaceae bacterium | reverse complement strand
TCAGGATCGGATTGTTCTGGCGCCGCCGCATCAGGATGTCGATGACCTGGCGGATCTCCTCGTCGCGACCGACGATCGGGTCCATCTTGCCGCTGCGGGCCTGCTCGGTGAGGTCCACCGTGAACTGCTTGAGGGCCTCCTGCTTGCCCATCGCCGCCGGCGCCACGGCGCCGCTGGCCTCGCCCGGCGCGGCGCCGGCCATGGAGCCGTCGGTGGGGGCCTGGTTGTCCTCGGGCGAGCCCGAGACGACCTTGGCGAAGTTGTCGGAGAGGTCCTCGACCTTGACCTTGTCGAACTCCTTCGAGATCTGCAGCAGCGCATTGCGCAGGCGGCTGGTCTTGAGCCCGCCGACGATCAGGTGGCCGGTACGGACCTGGACCTCGCCGAACATCAGCGAACCATAGACCCAGCCGCGCTCGACCAGATCGGAGATCTGCTCGGAGAGGTCGGAGATCGACGAGGAGCCCCGCGGTAACTGATCGAGGGCCGTCGTGATGTCGGCGGCCAGGCGTGACGGGTCGACCCCGTAGTGCTGGAGGATGCGGTGGAGGTCGGAGTCCTGGTTGTTCACGATCTGCTGGATCCAGTGCACCAGTTCCACGTACGGGTTGCCCCGCAGTTTGCAGAATACCGTCGCCCCCTCGATGGCCTTGTACCCTAGGCTGTTCAGCTTGCCGAAAAGTGCTACGCGGCTGATCTCGCTCATGCTCGCCCCTTTATTGGTGTCGGTCGGTCAGTTGTTCGTCGGGTCCGTCGCCGGACTCCTCATGCGGCCAGCGCCTGCTCGGCAGGGGAACTGGCCACGCGATCCACATCCAGGATCAGGTCGTCGGCATCCGCGGTGCTGCGTCGGGTGCCGACCCAGGTCGTGTATCCCAGGCGGACCGAGCCGCCCAGTGTCGTCCTGGGGACTTCGCTGGCGCGCAGCACCAGCTGCGCATCCCAGGAAAATTCGTAGCCCAGGTAGTTGCGAACCGCCGCCGCGAGCTGCTCCACCCCCGGATGGCCCGGCAGCATCGACTCGTACTTGGCCAGCGACAGCGGGCCGATGTGCAGGCGGAACTTGTGCTGACGATCCCACACCCGCGCGCCCACCACCATGTCCCGCCCGAGGCGGCTGAAGCCGCCGCCGAGGCGTGTACGCTCGGTCTCCGGCACCGGCATCCAGTGGCCGACGAACTGCTCGACGCGGACCGATACCTGGAAGTAGCCGCTGAGTATCTTGGCGAGGCCCTCGGCGCCGCGAATCTGGCGATTGAGGAGGCCGATGACATGCAGCTTGGCGAAGTCCGGCAGGGCGTCGCGCCGGCGCACCGCGGGGGAGCCGAGCCCGCCGAGGGAGCCCAGCCAGATCCCGAAGCGGTCCTGCTTCGGGCGGTCGAGGCTGACCGTCGGCTGGGCGTCCGCCCACGCCCGGTAGAACATCTCCAGGTAGCGGTGATGGATGGTGTCCAGGAAGCGGGCCAGCGTCGGGTCGCCGCCATGCAGGATTCGGGCGCGGGTGTACTCGGTGATGTGCAGCGGCATCGGGCCGTTCGGGCCGAGCAGGCCGAAGAAACGGACCTCGATGCGCGGCGGACGGCCATCGTGGGCGGGCGCGACCCGGGCCAGGGTCGATTGGGCGAAGGAGACCGAGGGCTCCTGGCCCAGCCGAACCGGTTCGTCGGCCGGGCGCAGGGCGCGGCCGATGCGCGGCCGGTCCGGGTGCAGGCACTCGAGGCGGCGCAGGGTCTGGTAGAAATCGTGGGACCAGGGCGCCTTGGTGAGAGCCTCGATGAAGCTCAGAAAATCGGGCGTAGTCCGCATCTTGGCTTCCAGTGCATCAGCTCCCCACGCCCGATCGAGCGCAGGGTCAGTTCGGTAAAGCTGTTCACGCTCACGTGGCGGGCGAAGAATCGCTCCAGCACGCTGCCCAGCAGGAAGGCGCTGCTCCCTTCAAAGTTCATCTCGTCCATTTCAAGGGTGATCCCGATGCCGCGGCCGAAACACAGGGGCCCCGGCATCGGCAGGCGCTTCAGGACGGCCTCTGTCTGGATGTTGCGCACCCCTTCGATCTGACGCGCGCTGGTCACGTCCTCGGTGGGGGAATGCAGCTCGAGGAGCTCTCTCAGGGCGGCCGCCCCTTCCTGGGGGCTGGAGTCGAGCAGGGACAGGTAGTTGAGGGACAGGTGGCTGATGAAGCGCCACGCGGCCGGGCCGTTGGCTGCCGACGAGTAGGGGCGGGAGGGCCCCTTCACGCAGTGGATCGAGGTCACCGGTGCGGCCACCTCGAGGGAGAAATCGGTCGCGCCGGAGCCATGGGGCATGATCAGCGGCAGGTCGCGGTTGGTGCACAGGGCCTGCAACGAGAGCTGGCGCAGATCGGCCCGGTAGGGCGCCTCGTTGGGGTCCACCAGGGACAGGAAGACCTCGCTGCCGATGTAGCTGGTGCGGGGGCCGAAGCGCTTCTGCCGTTCGGAGTAGAGGCGCGGCTCCCGCCGAATGGTGTAGTACGCGCTCGGGTTGCCGCCGGAGGCGTGGTAGCTGGCGTAGAAGGCTTCGAACTGCTGCTCGCTGTTGGCGCCGACGCCGAAGCCCGCCACCTCGGTGAGATCGAAGATCTCGTAGTCCATGGGCCGTGTGCGGTCGGCGAGGACGTGATGTTCGTGGGTCGAGTCGGTGACCCGGATGCGGTCCGCGCGCTTGCGGAAGAGGTTGATCGCGGGGGTGCAGTGAAGCAGGAAGTTGCTGGCGTCCACAACACTCTCGAGCATGCTGTCGGACTTGCCGAACAGCAGCACGAGGTCGATCTCGCTGTCATCACAGCGGCGGAAGCCGCGGGCCAGGCCGCCTACCTCGAAGAACAGGAAACGCTGCGGAAACGCGAAATACTCCTGCAGCAGGCGGTAGCCGCCGAAATTCCTCGCCGTGACGGGCAGCAGCGCCTCGTCGTCGTCGAAGCCGACCGGCGCGACCTGTTCGGGGGGGATGAACTGGTGCCAGTCGATCGGGCGCCGGGTCGGGCACACCATGGCCCCGACGATGTTGGCGCCAACCAGTTCATACAGCTTGTAGGCGACCTCGTCGGCGCCGCCGAGGTGCACGCGCAGGGTGTCCGTCGCGAGTTCCGAAATCTTGATGCCGGGCGCGGTCCGCAGGCGCAGGCGGACACCGCCCTTGATCCGCGACCCCACCGGCAGGGCATTGAGCGGCAGATCCGGCGCGAAGGAGAAATACTTGGCCTCGACCAGTTCGAGCGGCCACAGCACGAGGTCCTGGGCAGTGGTGAACTGGCAGGCCGTGGCGTCGGCCTTGCCGGCGCTGGCCTGCAACACCGTGCCCCGGGGCAGGGTGACGCCGTCGGCCAGGTTGGCTTCGTCCATCTGGGGCTTGAGCTGGGCCACCAGCATCGACGGCGTGGGCGCCAGATACTGGGGGTAGACCATCTCCAGCAGACGCTGGGAGAAGCGTGGAAACTCCGAATCGAGGCGCAGCTGGACCCGCGCCGACATGAAGGCGACGCCTTCGAGCAGGCGCTCGACGTAGGGGTCCGACACTTCGATGCCGTCCATGCCGAGGCGGCCGGCGATCTTCGGGAACTCGCGCGCGAATTCCGCTCCCATTTCCCGCAGGTGCTGGAGTTCCTGGTTGTAGTACCTGAGTAGCCTTGGGTCCACGGTGGTCCTGGGTGGGTGTCAGGGTTCGGTGCGGTGGCGAACGCCGCCGCGCGTCGAGGGGTCTGCGGCCCGCATCAGCCGGTGTCCAGCAGGTTGACGTGACCCGACTCGAGGTCGAACTCGGTCCGCAGCAGCATCTCGAGGGGCACGGGCTGGGCCCACAGTTGCGCCGAGATGCGGATGCTGATGATGTTGTGCCAGTCGAGGACGCTGCCGTCCTCGACGATCTCGATCTTGAGGCTCTCGGGGAGCAGGCGCGGCTCGTAGCGCAGGATGGCGCCGCGGATCGCCTGCTCGACCTCGCCGATCTCGATCGACGCGGCCGTTTCGCCCGACAGGGACGGCAGGCCGTAGTTGATGACCGAGCGCTCGACTTCCGGGTAGGCGTCGAGATCCTCGCTCGCCGACAACTGGACCGAATTGAGCAGCCAGGTCAGGTCCCGCAGGACCGCCGCGCGCAGCTGGCTCTTGGTGAGCACCCTGCGTTCGCGGGGCTCCTGCTTCTTGTCCGGCTCGAGATCGGTCAGCCGGTCCAGAAGTGCCGGCTGAAGCCGATCGAGGGGCGAGCTCTCCGCCATGGTCAGGCCGGCGAGTCGGTGGCCTCTGCCTCGTCAGGCGCGTCGTCACCTTCGATGACGATCTCGCGCACTTCGAGAAGCGGGACGTCGCCCTGGTCGGTCGTCAGGATGCGCTGGCCGAGGCCGTGGTAGTTGTCGTGGCCGACGTCGATCCAGTCGGTCTTGCGGGCCATCCGGATCAGGTGGTCGTCAGCGCTTTCCGAGCCGGGGTAACGGGTCGGGATGATGCCGACCATCTCGCCGCCGTTGGCGAACTCGAACTGCGCCGGCATCCAGACGAAGTCACGCAGATCTTCCGGCGGCTCGATCAGGATGCGATTGAGCCGGGTGAAGGGGAGCCAGTAGTACTTGCCGTTGATCACCGCCTCGAGGACCGGCCCGAGCCGCATGTCGCCATCGGCGATCCACTCGAAGGGCTGGTCGTTGATGGTGCCATGGGAGGCCGGTGCCAGCTCGAAGGCCTTCTCTCGCAGCCTCGCGCCTTCATCCGCCTTGCCCTGGCCCTCGCTCAGGCAGGCCTCGATCAGCAGGGCGATCCATTCCTCGGGATGGCCGAAGAGCAGGGGCGCGGATTTGCCGGCCATGACCTTGCTCCGCACCACTTCGCAGCGAAGCGCCTCGCGATACATCTGAACCATGGGCAGCGCCGCGGCGTCGAGCTCGCCGACGACTTCCAGCTGGCTGGCCGCCCGCTCCCATCGTCCCTGGACCGACAGCAACTGGAACAGGAAGGTGCGAAGCTTCGGATTGGCAGGGTCGGCGCGGATCGCGTTTTGCAGATCGGTCAGTGCCTGGTCGGGATTGCCGGCCCGGAGTGCCTCTTCGGCAGCCTTCAAGGTGCTCATGGGATGTTCCGTGTTCGGTTGAAACGGCTCACGCGCCGAGGGCGGCGCGTGGTCGGTCGAGCAGGGTCGATCAGGACCCCGGTTCGATGCTGGTCTCGAAGGTCGAAGTGCCCTTTGCGCCGCCCTTGGCGGACTGATCCTTGTACTCGACGCAGATCTTCTGACAGGCAAACCGCACTTTCTCGACGGCGGTCGGCCTTCCGCCGATCTCGCCACCCTCGATTCGGAAGGACGTGACGCGTGCCTTCTCGAGCGTGATGATCAGATACGGAAGCGGGGTGGCGCCACTGGCCTTGCGGACCGTGAGCACCGCCTTGGTGATCGGTTCGTTGTTGCGCAGCGCCGACATCAGGCCCGTGGTGGCGCTGTCGGCGCCCTTGATGACCTCGAATTCGTGCACGCTGGTGCGGCCTCCGCGGCTCGTGTGGGCGTCGGCATTGCCTTGCATGCCCCAGCCCCAGCCAAAGACGTCGATCTCGCCCGCATGGATGCTGTCGGTGGAACTGCCCTTGATCGGGCCCTGTCGTCCGCCGTCGATCTTCAAGAAGATGTCGTCATTGTCCATAATTTGCGTTCCGGCCGGTTGATCCTACGCCTGAGGGCGCCAACAGTTGGGTGAAACGACGCCGGGTCGGGCCGGCATGGCCGGCTGACCCGGCATCCACGGCACCGTGCGCCAGAGGAGGCACGGTGCCGAGATGCAGCAAGCCTTAGACGGGCTTGTTCTGCTGCATGTTGTAAGCCGCGGTGGCGGTCTTGCCTGCGCCGCCCTTCTTGTCCTGCGCCGTGTATTCCAGCTTGTACTCGGCGAAGTTCATCGAGAAGTTCTCGGTCAGGCGATCCTCGCCACCGCTGCCGCCGGTGGACACCGAGGTGATGATGATGTCCTTCATCGTCAGCTTGACGTACTCGAGCGGCGTGTCGCCGGCCTTGCGGACGGTCAGCAGGCCTTCGGGAACGTGGGTGCCCTTGCAGCATGCCAGCGCCAGCGGCGCACTCGCCGAATCGAGGTAGTGGGTCACCGAGACGTCCTGAACCGACACCTTGCCGGCGCCGGAGCCCGAGCCCAGGTGCGTATTGCCGGACTGGCTCATGCCCCAGCTCCAGGCGAGGACGTCGATTTCATTCTTGTGCTTGTCGTCTTGCGACTCGCCATCGATGCCCTTCAGCTTAAGAAACATATCAACAGCCATGTCTGCTCTCCTTTCCTGAGAAAAATCAACTACTAAAGGTGAGGATAGGAACCCGCGGACCCGCAGGGGGCAGACGAGTCATATCCGATACAACCACCCGGAACCGGGGCCGGAGCCCCGGACCGGGCATGGAATCAAGCGCCCTTGGCAGAGGGCAGCTTGGACACCAGCCTCAGCGATACCGTGAGGCCCTCCAGCTGATAATGCGGCCGGAGGAAAAACTTGGACGTGTAGTAGCCCGGATTCCCTTCCACCTCGGCCACCTCGACCTGGGCGTCAGCCAGCGGGCGACGGGCCTTGGTTTCTTCCGAGGAGTGGGCAGGGTCCCCATCGACGTAGTTCATGATCCAGTTCTGCAGCCAGCGCTCCATCTCGTCGCGCTCCTTGAACGAGCCGATCTTGTCGCGCACGATGCACTTCAGGTAGTGGGCGAAGCGGCAGCACGCGAACAGGTACGGCAGGCGCGCCGCCAGGTTGGCGTTGGCGGTGGCGTCCGGATCGTCGTACTCGAAGGGCTTCTGCAGGGACTGGGCGCCGATGAAGGCGGCGAAGTCCGAATTCTTGCGGTGGATCAGCGGCATGAAGCCGTTCTTGGCCAGCTCGGCCTCGCGCCGGTCGCTGATGGCGATCTCGGTCGGGCACTTCATGTCCACGCCGCCGTCATCGGTCGGGAAGGTATGCACCGGCAGGCCTTCGACCGCACCGCCGGACTCGATACCGCGGATGCGCGAGCACCAGCCGTACATCTTGAACGAGCGGTTGATGTTGGTCGCCATCGCGTAGGCGGCGTTGGCCCAGGCGTACTTGCTGTGATCCGCGGCGCCGGTGTCCTCTTCGAAGTCGAATTCGTCGACCGGGTTGGTGCGCGAGCCGTACGGCTGGCGTGCCAGGAAGCGGGGCATGGCGAGGCCCAGGTAGCGGGCGTCGTCGGACTCCCGCAGCGAACGCCATGCTGCGTATTCGGGCGTCAGGAAGATCTTGGTCAGGTCGCGCGGGTTGGCGAGTTCCTGCCAGGAGTCCATCTGCATCACATTGGGCGAGGCGCCGGCGATGAACGGGCAGTGGGCCGCCGCCGAGACCTTGGCCATTTCACCGAGCAACTCGACATCGGGCGGGCTCTGGTCGAAGTAGTAGTCGCCCACCAGGCAGCCGAAGGGCTCGCCGCCGAACTGGCCGTACTCTTCCTCGTAGACGCGCTTGAAGAGCGGGCTCTGATCCCAGGCCGTGCCCTTGTAGCGCTTGAGCGTCTTGTGAAGCTCCTTCTTGGTGATGTTCATCACCCGGATCTTCAGCATCTCGTCGGTTTCGGTGTTGTTCACCAGATAGTGCAGGCCGCGCCAGGCGCCCTCGAGCTTCTGGAAGTCCTCGTTGTGGAGGATCAGGTTGACCTGCTCGGTCAGCTTGCGGTCGAGCTCGGCAACCATCGCCTCGATCGTCTTGACCACGTCCTGGCCAATCACCGCGGTGCCGGCCAGCGCCTGCTGGGCGAGGGTCTGCACCGCCTGCTCGACGGCGCTCTTCGCCTCTTCCGTCTTCGGCTTGAATTCCTTGTGCAGGAGCGACGCGAAGTCGTTGCCCTCGAGTTCGACGCTGCTGAGTTGTGATGCCTGTTCTTGCATGTCTGCCATTGCTGTATCTCCGATTGCTCAGTCGTCTCGATCAGGCGTCGCCGCCTTCGCCACCCTTGTCGCCGCCCTCCGGCTTGCCGGCGGAGTCGGCCAGCGACTTGAGCAGGGCAGGGTCCTTGACGACCTTGGCAATCAGTTCCTCGGCGCCGGTCTTGCCGTCCATGTAGGTGATCAGGTTGGACAGCTGCTGACGGGCCTCGAGCAGCTTGTTGAGCGAATCGACCCTGCGGGCGATGGCGCCCGGAGAGAAGTCTTCCATGCTCTCGAAGGTCAGATCGACGGCGATGTTGCCTTCGCCGGTCAGGGTGTTCGGCACCTGGAACGCGACGCGGGGCTTCATGGCCTTCATGCGGCTGTCGAAGTTGTCCACGTCCACTTCGAGGAACTTGCGATCGGCCACCGGCGCGAGCGGCTCTTCGGGTTTGCCGGAGAGATCGGACATGACGCCCATGATGAACGGCAGCTGCACCTTCTTCTCGGCGCCATAGAGTTCGACGTCGTACTCGATCTGAACGCGCGGAGCGCGGTTCCTCTGGATGAATTTCTGACTGCTCTGTGCCACGTCCAATCTCCTTTTAGTTCACTCTCGGCCGAGAGGGGGGTCGTACGAGGAACGCTACCGATCGCCGAGGCCTGGGGCCTCCCCGGGGGCGGTCAGTAACCGTCCTCCTCGTTCTTGATGCCGGCGATGGTCTCTATCTGCACGAGCCCTTCAGGAACCATGTCGCGAACAATGTCCATAAAGTTCATGTCAATGAGTCGCTTCGCGCGAAGCAGCAGCAATGGCGCGGGATTCGAGGGTTCGTGCTTGGCGAAGTAATCGCAGATCTTGTCGATCATCATGATCGCGTCCCGGCGATTGCGGATGTCGCCACTGGGGCCCTGGGCCGGCCGGCCCGGTGCGCCAGTCGCAGCTTCTCCTTCCTCGCCCGCTTCGGCCTCGCCGTCGGCAGCGGCCTCGGCGCCGGCGCAGACCTGGGTGAGGTGCGTGACGGTCGTGATGAGGGGGCGCAGGTCAGGGGCACGGTCGGCGCCGACCTGCTCGTTCAGCAGTGAGGAGAGCTTCTTGAGGGTGTCGAGGGTCTCGAGGATCAGCGCGGACACCGCCAGCCCGTCCTCGGAGTGCATCATGTCGTTGATCTGGCCCAGCGAGAAGTGCTCTGCGCCTTCCTTGGGGGGCAGCTTGTCGAGGGCCACCTCGACGTCGCGGACCAGCAGGATGCCCACCTGTCGGGACTTGATCAGTGGCGCCTCGCGAACCTGACGAAGCAGTTCGTCCGGATCCGCCACGGGCGCCAGCGCATTCATGCGCATGATCGGATCGTTGTCGTCGTCCGGGTCGAGTTGGGGGTGGACCTGATCCCAGTAGCGCTCGATCAGGCCGACAAGGATGTCGCAGCCGGGCTTCAGCCCCGAAAAGCCCTCGGTACTGACCAGGGCCTGCAGCAGCAGGGTCGCGATGCGCAGATCTTTCGAGCGCGCAAGCAGTTCCTCGCCGATGCGGCGGACCTGGGGCCAGGCCGGCTCCTCCGCCGGCACCAGGGTGTCGCCGTACTGCTGCTCGGGTTTGCCGCGCGAGGCCTGCTCGAGTTCGAGGAATGCGGGGTCGTACTCGAGGTCGGGGCCGCAAGGCGGGGAATCCGATGCCTCCGCAAGCAATTGATCGAGATCAATCACGTCTTATCTCACTCCGTCAGGGTGTGTGCCTGTACTCGCCGGCCCGGGACTTCCGCTGGGCACTGGCCGGGATGCGCCAGAGACCGCAGATATATTGTGGTTGTTACGTACATTGGCCCACTCCCTTGCCCCCAGTCAACATTCACGGATCATCCCGGTGTGGCAGAGTGCCCACTTGCTTGCAGGTTGGATAAATGCAGGCGGGATTGCGGCGGGCGGATTCATCATCCTACGGCCAGAAACGTCGTTTCCTTTAGTTCTTCCATGACCACATAGCTGCGGGACTCGGCGGCGGCCGGCAACTTCAGCAGGATGTTGCCGAGCAGGCGCCTGTAGGCCGCCATGCCCGCAATGCGGGCTTTGACGAGGTAGTCGAAGTCGCCCGATACCAGGTGACACTCCAGGACCTCGCTGACGAACAGGATTTCCCGGCGAACCTGCTCGAACACCTCGGCCGATTTGCTCGACAGCTTGATCTCGACGAACACCAGCAGCCCGAGTCCCACGGCTTCGGGATTGAGGTGCGCATGGTAGCCGGTGATGACCCCATCGCGCTCCAGGCGCTTGAGCCGCTCGCTGACGGGGGTTGCCGACAGCCCCACTGCCGCCGAGAGCTCCGTCACGCTGATGCGGGCGTTCTTCTGCAGCAGCTCGAGCATGCGGCGGTCGATCCGGTCCAGGTCGCGCATTTCCCCAACAGCCCTCCGCAGCCGGGTATCGAAAAGTGACTATAGCCAAAAACTGATCGCTGAATGGTGAAATTCACTGTCATGGTCAAAATAAACTGCCGGAAATCACTTGTTGCGTTCCGTCGGGAACGAGATCTGGCTAAAAGAGGGCAAGGCCATGCATGTACTGATCCTGGGTAGTGGCGTCATTGGTACCACATCTGCATATTATCTGGCGCGACAGGGTGTGCGGGTCACAGTTGTTGACCGATGCGACGCGCCGGCCATGGAGACCAGCCATGCCAATGCGGGGCAGATCTCGCCGGGCTATGCGGCCCCCTGGGCGGCACCGGGTGTCCCGCTCAAGGCGCTTCGCTGGTTGTTCCAGCGACATGCGCCGCTGGCGATCCGCCCTGATGGCAGCCTCTATCAGTGGAGCTGGCTGGCCCGCATGCTCGCCCAGTGCACGCCGACCGCCTATGGCCGCAACAAGGCGCGCATGCTGCGGCTCGCACGCTACAGCCAGGCCTGCCTGGCCGAACTGCGCGATGAGGCAGGACTGAACTATGAGGGGCGTCAGCTCGGGACCTTGCAGCTGTTCCGTACCAATGCCCAGCTGCATGCGGCGGAGCGCGACATCGCGGTTCTGGCGCGTTTCGGCGTGGACTATGAACTGCTCGATCAATCGGGCGTCGCGCGGGCCGAGCCAGCCCTGGCCGCTGCGCCCGCGCCCCTCGCGGGTGGCCTGCGCCTGCCCGGCGACGAGACGGGCGACTGCGAGCGCTTCACCCGTCAGCTGGCAGCCCGTTGCGAGGCCCTTGGCGTCGACTTCCGCTTCGGCACCGCGATCGACGGGATCCTGTCGTCTGGCGGGCGGGTGCAGGGTGTCCGCTGCGGCGACGAGGTGCTGGTGGCCGATCGCTACGTAATGGCGCTGGGCAGCTACAGCCGTCCGATGCTGAGGGGGGTCGGGATCGATCTGCCGGTCTACCCGGTCAAGGGGTACTCGCTGACCATGGACCTGCAGGATGCTGCTCGTGCGCCCCGCTCGACGGTGCTCGACGAGACCTACAAGGTCGCGATTACCCGTTTCGACGAACGGGTCCGGATTGGCGGCATGGCCGAACTCGGTGGCTTCGACCTGCGACTTGACCCCCGGCGCCGCGAGACCCTCGAGATGGTGGTGCGGGACCTCTTCCCCGGCGCTGGCGATCCTGCTGCGGCCACCTTCTGGACCGGTCTGCGACCGATGACGCCCGACGGCACGCCGGTGGTCGGCGCGTCGCCGCTCGCCAACCTGTTCCTCAATACCGGCCATGGCACGCTGGGCTGGACCATGGCTGCCGGTAGCGGCCGCCTGCTGGCTGACGTGGTGACAGGCCACGCGCCCGCGATCGAATGCGATGACCTGTCCCTCGCGCGCTATGGCAAAGTACGTCTCAGCCGCCCCCGCGGCGCACCGACCCTGCCACCGGGACTGCCCGCTGCATGAGACCTGCGAAAGCCGTCATCGATCTCGCCGCCCTGCGCCACAACTACAGCCTCGCGCGTCGCATCCATGGTGGCAAGGCCCTGGCGGTAGTCAAGGCGAATGCCTATGGGCATGGTGCGGTTGCCTGTGCAACGGCGCTGGCCGGCGTGGCCGACGGGTTTGCGGTCGCCTGCCTGGAGGAGGCCGAGGCCTTGCGCGCTGCCGGCATCGAGTCGCCGATTCTCCTCCTGGAGGGCGTCTTCGAGGCGGCCGAACTGGCCCGGGTGGACGAGCTTGGGCTGTGGATGGTGGTTCACCAGTCTGAACAGCTTGCCTGGCTGGAGGCCTTCGCGGCGGCGCGCCCGCTGACGGTGTGGCTGAAGTTCAATACCGGCATGAACCGGGCGGGGCTGCCGCTGGCAAGGCTGGCAGAGTTGCATGCGAAGCTGGCCGCTGCGCCCGCGGTGGGGTCGATCACCGTAATGACGCACTTTGCGCGGGCCGATGAGCCCGACTGCGAAGAGACGATGGCGCAGTTCGCACGTCTCGAGGCCGCGCTGGCGGGTATCCGCGTACCGCTCAGTGTCTGCAATTCGGCCGGCATCCTTGGCTGGCCATCGATCCGGGGCGACTGGGCGCGTCCGGGCATCATGCTCTACGGCGCCGATCCGATGCCCGGCGAAGGCCATGGCCTGCGGCCAGTCATGCAGCTGGAAAGCCGGGTGATGGCGGTACGCGATCTCGCGGCCGGTGACGCGGTCGGATATGGCGCGCGATTCGTCGCCACGGCCCCGATGCGCGTCGGCCTCGTGGCGATGGGGTATGCAGACGGCTATCCACGGGTGGTGCCCGATGGCACGCCGCTGTGCGTCGGCGGTCGACGCACGCGGATCGTCGGTCGTGTGTCGATGGACATGCTCACCGTCGACCTGACCGGCTGCGATGCCGGCGTCGGCGCGCCGGTGGAACTGTGGGGTGCGACGATCCCGGTCAATGAGATCGCGGCCGCAGCCGGCACGATTGCCTACGAACTGCTGTGCAACGTGAAGCGGGTGCGATTCGAGTACATCCACCCGGCCTGAAGCGGCACCGGCATCAGTCCAGTGCGCGCACCCTGGCGCGGTGGGCGTCGCTGGCGAGCCAGCGGTCGAGAATCCGGAACGTGTCGAGGTCGAAGCGCCGTGGCGGTCGGCTGGCGAGGAGTTCGGCCAGGCTGGCGTCGTCACCGGTCGTGCCCAGAAGGCACCATCGATCGACCACGTGAACGGCGCTGCGGCCCGATGCTTCGTCGAATTCCGGGATGCCCACCGCGCCGGGCCATGGCCAGCTCCGGAGGCGCAGCTCCGCCAGCGCGTGGGCGAGGCGGCGGTCGTGTTCCGCGGGGGATTCCCGGCCGGCGCAGACGCCAGCACAGCGTTTGATCTGATGGGCGAGGCAGGCGCCGCCGGTGCCGGGGTCGATGCCCAGCCGGACCGGGCACAGGCGATACCGCTCGGCGAGCTGGCGCAGGGCGTTGTCGCTTTCCCGCTTGCTGCGGAACGCGCCGCTGACCGTGTCGTCCCATTCGGCCGGATCGCCGCCGTGCAGGGCCACGCGTTCGATCACCGGGGGCTTGCGCCGGTTGGGAATGAGGCGCAGTCCCTTCGCGTCGGTCCCGCCGCGCAGCGCCCGGTTGTAGCGGGGGCGGCGGTCCTTGATCAGTGTGGCCTCGAGAAGCAGCGCACCCAGTTCGCCGGCCGTCTCGATGACCTCCACGTGCTGGATCTGGCGCGCCATCTCCGCTTCCCGACCATCCCGCAGATCGGCACTGAAGTGGGCCGCCACCCGGCCGCGCAGGTTGCGGCTCTTGCCGATGTAGAGGGGGAGGGCGTCGTTGCCCGGTTGGGCGCCGTGGAAGAGGTACACACCGGGTCCGGCGGGCAGGCTCTCCAGGACCCCGTCGGCCAGCAGCGGCGGTCGGCTCGGGCGCTTCATCGCACGCGCTGTCGCGGCCGCCAGGGTGTCGTCGTCGAACGCCTCTCGTACGATGCGCAGGAAATGCCAGACGGCCTCGGCGTCGCCGAGGGCGCGGTGGCGCGCATCGCACTGCAGGCCGTGGCGGGCAATCAGCGCGTCGAGCCCGTGGCGGCTGTGTTCCGGGTAGAGGGCGCGGGACAGCTTGACCGTACACAGTACGTCGGCGTCGAACGTCCCGCCGTGCCGTTTGAAGGCATTGCGGATGAAGCCATAGTCGAAGCGGGCGTTGTGGGCCACGAACACGGCCCCGTCGAGCCGTGCGCGGACGGTGTCGGCAATTGCGTCGAAGCCGGGGGCGTCCGCCACCATCGCGTTGGTGATGCCGGTGAAGCGCTGGATGGTGGGCGGGATCGGGATGCCGGGGTCGACGAGGGTCGACCAGCGCTCGACATGACCATCGGCTTCGATCCGGACGATGCCGATCTCGGTGATCCGGTCATTGACCGGATTGGCACCGGTCGTCTCCAGGTCGATGACCGCCAGTGTCTCGGGAAGACTCACGCGGGCGAACCGGCGGCGAGCTCGCCGCCGGCGATCAGGATTCGGTCTGGTAGTAGTAGGGCTTGACCGGGACCTTGGCGTCGTCGAGCTGCTGCTGCACCTCGAGGGTTTGCGGCTTGTCCCACCACAGAGCACGGCCCTTCTGTTGTTCGATGGCTTCGGCGGGATGCTCTTCCATCCACTCGCGCATGAACTTGGTGTGATCGGAAACGTAGCTGGTGTCGACTTTGCCCATGGTCATATCCCCTGAAGGAGCGCGGATTCTACCAGCGTGCCGCAGTGCGGAAAAGGACTTGTGACGCGCGCCGGCCGCTACAGGCGATCAAAGGCCTCGCGCACCCGCGTGGGCTCGTCCATCTTGAGCAGTCGCTGAGCCTTGGGCGCGACCTCGCCCAGGTCGGCGCGCAGGACTTCCTGCTTGACCTCCAGGATCTGCGCCGGATGCATCGAGAACTGGCGAAGTCCGATGCCGAGCAGCAGGCGGGTGTAGGCCGGGTCGCCGGCCATCTCGCCGCAGACCGAGACGGGCAGTCCGAAGCGCACCCCGGTCTGGATGGTCGAGCCGACCAGCTTGAGTACCGCCGGGTGGAGCGGATCATAGAGGTGGGCGACGGCCTCGTCGGTGCGGTCGATGGCCAGCGTGTACTGGATCAGGTCGTTGGTGCCGATCGACAGGAACTGGAGCCGGCGCACGAACATGCCGAGGGCGAGGGCTGCGGCGGGTACCTCGATCATGCCGCCGACCTGAACGCTCGGGTCGAAGCGCTGCTTGCGCTCCTTGAGCTGCTCCTTGGCCCGCTCGATGAATGACAGGGCCTGGTCGATCTCGTGGGCGTGGGCCAGCATCGGGATCAGGATCTTGAGCCGGCCATGGTGGGAGGCGCGCAGCAGCGCCCGCAACTGGGCCATGAACATCTGCGGTTCGGACAGCGAGTAGCGGATCGCCCGCAGACCCAGCGCCGGGTTGGGCTCCATGCGCTGATTGACACCGTTCAGAGCCTTGTCGGCGCCGATGTCCAGGGTCCGGATCGTCACTGGCCGGCCTGACATGCTCTTGAGCACGCTGCGATAGGCCTCGAACTGCTCGTCCTCGTCGGGCAGCACATCGCGGCCCATGAACAGGTATTCGGTCCGGTAGAGACCCACACCGTCGGCCCCGATGGCCTTGGCCTCGGCTGCGTCGGAGGGCATCTCGATGTTGGCGAACAGCTCCACCTCTTCGCCGTCAAGCGTCGTCGATTTCGCCGTGGCGAGGCGCTTGAGTTTCGAGCGTTCCAGCTCCAGCTCGGCCTTGCGAAGGCGGTATTCCTCAAGCACCCGCTCGTCCGGGTCGATGATGACGACACCGCGGGTGCCATCGATGATGACCAGCTCGTCGTCTTCGACCAGGTGGCGCACGTGGCGCAGGGCCACCACGGCCGGGATGCTCTGGCTGCGGGCGACGATGGCGGTATGGCTGGTCGGCCCCCCCACATCGGTGACGAACCCGGCGATGTTGTGGTCGCGGAACCCCAGCGTGTCGGCCGGCGCCAGATCGTGGGCAACGACGATGGTGCCCAGACCGTCCTTGCGCTTCGGTGGCAGGTGGCCGGGGTGGCCGAGCAGTACCTTGACGAGGCGCTCCACCACCTGCACGACATCGGCCTTGCGCTCCCGCAGGTAGGGATCCTCGATCTCGTCGAACTGCTCGATCAACTGCTCCATCTGCTGCACCAGCGCCCACTCGGCGTTGCAGCGTCGTTCCGAGACGTGTTCCCGCGCCGCGTCGACCAGCATCGGGTCATCGAGCAGCATCAGGTGCAGATCCAGGAAAGCGCCCACTTCGCTGTGCGCCTGTCCCGACGCCGTGGCCGTCTTCAGGTCGCCGAGCTCGCTGCGGACGATCGCCAGGGCCTCGTCCAGCCGGCGCAGCTCGCCAGGCAGATGGCGCTTGGTCACGTGGTAGTGGCTGACCTCCAGCAGGGCATGAGAGATCAGGTGGACATGGCCGATGGCAATGCCGTTGGAGACGGGCAGTCCGTGCAGCGTGAAGGGCATGCGGTGGTCGGCCCCGGCGGGGCTACTCCTCCTCGTCGAATCGGTCGTTGATCAGCTTCAGCAGGGCGTCCATGGCTTCCTCTTCACGATCGCCATGGGTGTCAATCAGGATGGTACAGCCCTTGGCGGCTGCCAGCATCATGACGCCCATGATGCTTTTGGCATTGACGCGACGTTCGTTGCGCTCGAGCCAGACTTCGCACGGGAAGCTGCTCGCCAGCTGAGTCAGCTTGGCCGAAGCACGGGCGTGCAGGCCCAGCTTGTTGATGATCTCCGCTTCAATGCGCGGCATTCGAACCTCACTTGATATGAATCACGCCCTCGCAGCCGCCGCTGACCGCCCGCTGCACGAGTACGTCCATGTCGCGCTCGCGGTAGGTGAGCACGCGCAGCAGCATTGGCAGGTTAACGCCAGCGACGACTTCGCAACGGCCACGGACACGCAACTTCATCGCGATGTTGGCCGGCGTCGCGCCGTAGATGTCGGTCAGGATCAGCACACCCGAGCCCGTGTCCACCAGCGCGCGCAGGCGCAGGGCCAGGGGCAGCAGATCGAGCGGGTCGTCCTGGCCCGTCACGCCCAGTTGCACGACATGTGCCGGTCTAGCGTTGAGGACATGGCTGGCACACTGGATCAGGGCCTCGCCCAGGCTCGAATGGGTCAGCAGGAAGACCCCGATCATCACGTCGCTCCCGAGTTGACGCGATTGTAGCGGCAGCGGGGGCTCAGTGGGCGGCGGTTTCGCCCTTGTTGCGGAGGATCCGGACCACTTCGGGTACGCGGCGGACCGCACGGAGGACCTTGGCCAGATGGATGCGGTCGGTGACCTGCAGCGTGAAGTGCAGGGTCGAATAGGGCACCTGGTCGCCGTCCATGCCGACGTTCTGGATGTTGGAGTTTTCCTCCGCGATGGCGCTCGCCACGCGTGCCAGCACACCCCGGCCGTTCTGGGTCATGACCCGGATCGTGACGTCGAAGAGGCGGTCGTGGGCGGGCTCCCACTCCACGTCGACCCAGCGGCTGCGCTCGCCCCGCAGGCGCTGGATGGCGGGGCAGTCATGAACGTGGACCTCCAGCCCCTGCCCCTTTCGGATGACGCCGATGATCGGGTCGCCGGGGATGGGCTGGCAGCACCTGGCGAGCTGCACGGCAATGCCCTCGCTGCCGCGGATCAGGATCGCGCCGGCGGGTTTGGGCTTGATCACGTCCGGCCGGCCGGTCTCCATGTCCTGGGCCTGGGACAGCCGCCGCGCGACGATCACTGGCAGGCGCTTGCCAAGGCCGATGTCGACGAAGATGTCGCGCCGCGAGCGAACGCCCCGATCCCGCAGGAAGCGCTCCCAGGCGAACTGGCTGATCTGACCGAGGGACAGGCCATGGGGCCGCAATGCCTGATTGAGCAGGCGCTCGCCCAGGGCCGCAGACTCCTCCTGCTGCACGTTTTTCAGGAAATGGCGGATCTGCGCCCGCGCCTTGCCGGTCCGGGCATAGGAGAGCCAGGCCGGGTTCGGGCTGGCGTGGGCGGCGGTGATGATCTCCACCTGATCGCCATTGCGCAGCTCGGTGCGCAGGGGCATCAGTTCGCCATTGACGCGACAGGCCACGCAGCGGTTGCCGACATCGGTGTGGACGGCATAGGCGAAGTCGATCGGCGTCGAACCCCGGGGCATCGAGAAGATCTTGCCCCGCGGCGAGAAGACATAGACCTCGCCGGGGAAGAGGTCGATCTTGACGTGTTCGAGGAACTCGGTGGCTTCGCCGCTGGTGGACTGCAGTTCGAGCAGGGACTGCAGCCAGGAGTGGGTCTTGTGCTGCAGTTCGGAGAGGGTCCGTTCGTCCTCCTTGTACAGCCAGTGGGAGGCCACGCCGCTCTCGGCGATGTGGTGCATCTCGTGGGTACGGATCTGCACCTCGACCGGTGTCCCGAATGGGCCGATCAGGGTGGTGTGCAGGGACTGGTAGCCGTTGCCCTTGGGGATCGCGATATAGTCCTTGAACTTGCCGGGCACCGGCTTGTAGAGGGCGTGCAGCGCACCCATCGCCAGGTAGCAGGTGGGCACATCGCGAACGATGACCCGGAAGCCGTAGATGTCGAGCACCTGCGAGAAGGACAGGTTCTTCTCGACCATCTTCCGGTAGATGCCGTAGATGTGCTTCTCGCGGCCCTGGATGTCAGCCGCGATGCCCCACTGGGGGAGGCGCTCCTCGAGGCAGTCGAGGACCTTGCCGACCACCTCGCGGCGGTTGCCCCGCGCCGACTTGACGGCCTTCGACAGCACCCGGTAACGCATCGGGTACTTGTGGGTGAAGGACAGCTCCTGCAGCTCGCGATAGATCTGGTTGAGGCCGAGCCGGTTGGCGATCGGCGCGTAGATCTCGAAGGTCTCGCTGGCGACGCGCCGCCGCTTGGCGGGGCTGACCGAATCGAGCGTGCGCATGTTGTGCAGCCGGTCGGCGAGCTTGATCAGGATGACCCGCAGGTCGCTCGCCATCGCCAGCAGCATCTTGCGGAAGTTCTCGGCCTGGGCCTCTTCCTGGGACTGGAACTCGATCTTGTCCAGCTTCGAGAGGCCGTCGACCAGTTCGGCCGTGACCTTGCCGAAGGCATCGGCGATCTCCTGCTTGGAGATCGCCGTGTCTTCCATCACGTCATGCAGCAGCGCGGCGATCAGGGCCTGCGGGTCGAGGCGCCAGCCCGAGATGATCTCGGCAACGGCGACCGGATGGGTGACGTAGGGCTCGCCGCTCTGCCGGAACTGGCCCTCGTGGGCCCGGGAGGCAAAGTGATAGGCCGCCTCGACGCGGCCGATGTCCTCGGGGCGGAGGTAGTCGGCGAGCTTGCCGCGAAGGCGCTCGAAGTCGAGGGCCACCACGCTAGATGCGGGCGGTGGCACTGGGGAGGAGGGGGCTGTCTGGGCTTCGGCCAAGGTATGCGCGCTCCTCCCGGAACGGGGTCAGGCCTGGCCGCGGTTGAGCATTTCCAGGCCGACCTTGCCAGCAGCGACCTCGCGCAGCGCGATGACGGTGGGCTTGTCCTTGTCCACCCGGTCGGTATCGATCTGCGGCGTCGCGCCGGCGGTAAGCTGGCGAGCCCGATACGTGGCGGCCAGGGTCAGCTGGAAGCGGTTGGGAATGCGGTTGAGGCAGTCTTCGACGGTTATGCGGGCCATGCGTCAGTCCTGTTCGAGAAAATCAAAGTAGCCGGAATGGCGAAGCTTCTGGTTGGGGTAGCGCAGGCGGGCGGAGCGAAGCACCGCGGCCAGATCGTCCAGCGCCACCGATAACTCGTTGTTGATTATAACGTAGTCGAATTCGCCCACGTGACGCATCTCGGCCTGCGCGGCCAGCAGTCGGCGGCCGATGACTTCGTCGCTGTCGGTGCCGCGGCCGCGCAACCGATGTTCCAGTTCTGCAATGGATGGAGGCAGGATGAAAACGCCGACCGCCTCCGGAAAGGCGCGGCGCACCTGCTGGGCGCCCTGCCAGTCGATCTCGAGCACCAGGTCGGCGCCGGCCGCCATCTGCTCACGAAGCCAGCCCTTGGATGTCGCGTAGTAGTTGCCGTGGACCTCGGCCCACTCGACAAACTCGCCCTGATCGCGCAGGCGGACGAACTCCGGTACCGGGATGAAGTGGTAGTGCACGCCGTCCCGCTCGCCGACGCGGGGCGCCCGCGTGGTGTATGACACCGACAGGCGCACGCCGGCGTCCCGTTCGAGCAGGCCGCGCACCAGGGTCGTCTTGCCGGCGCCGGATGGCGCGGTGACGATCATCAGGGTTCCAGGCATCGCTCCGGCCTATTCGATGTTCTGGACCTGTTCGCGCATCTGTTCGATGTAGAGCTTCATTTCGACAGCGATGGCGGTCAGGTCGGAGGAGAAGGACTTGGAGCCGAGGGTGTTGGCCTCCCGGTTGAGCTCCTGCATCAGAAAGTCGAGCCGCTTGCCGGCGATGCCGCCGGCCGAGAGGATCCGCTCGACCTCGTCGAGGTGGGTCGACAGGCGCGCCAGCTCCTCGGCCACGTCGACCCGCTGGGCGAAGACGGCGACCTCCTGCCGGATCCGCTCCTCGTCCAGACTCGCCGCGGCCTCTCGAAGGCGGGTGGCCAGGCGCTCCTGGTAGTCGGCCACCTGCCCTGGTACGAGTGGGGCTGCGCGGCCGACGAGATCGCGCATCAGGGCGACCCGGTCGCGGATCACGTCGGCCAGCTTGGCGCCTTCGCGCTGGCGTGAGGCCACCAGTTCATCGATAGCGCCGCGGGCGAGCTGCTGCAGCGGTGGCAGGATCTGGTCGAAGCCCAGGCCGTCGTCGGCGAGCATGCCCGGCCAGCGGAGCACTTCGTTCACCGACAGGGTTGATGCCTGTGGCATGCTCTCCCTGACGGTGGCCTGGGCGCGCTCGAGCTGAGCGAGCAGGCTGCGATTGAGGGTCAAGTCGCGCGGTGCGCTGTCGTTGTTCTGCAGATTGAGTCGGCATTCGACCTTGCCGCGCTTGAGGCGGGCGCCGATCAGCTCGCGCAATTGGGGCTCGGCCTGGCGCAGGTCCTCGACGACGCGGAAGGCGAGATCAAGGTAGCGGGAATTGACGCTACGCAACTCCAGGTGGAGGGTGACGGGGCCGAGGTCGCGGCTCTGGGCCGCAAAGCCGGTCATGCTGAGAATCATGGCGTAGGTCCGGTTGCGCTGCGGTGCAAACTTTACAGCGTTGGTTTCAAACAAGGACAATCGTGGCTGAACTACGGATGGTAGCGTTCCGGAACCGAAGTTTCACGGTCCCGCAACAACTCGGGGAGGAGAGCCAGTTTGCGGGGTCGCGCGCACGCGGCCCGGCGCTCAGGTCTGCGCCCCGGCGATTCGGCGCGCGCTGTCCTGAGCCCACATCCACGCAGACAATGCAGGTTGAGTAGCCGTCCACTGATGCCTGCCCAGGCCAATTACCCGCTCCCCTCCGGCTTCACGCTGGAGCAGTACCGCATCGAGCGCCAGCTGTCGCTGGGCGGGTTTTCGATCGTCTATCTGGCCTACGATCAGGACGGCACGCCGGTGGCCATCAAGGAGTATCTGCCCAACTCGCTTGCCCTGCGCAAGGAGGGGCAGGTCTCGCCGCAGATTTCGGAAGAGCATCAGTCCGCCTTCCGCTACGGCATGAAGTGCTTCTTCGAGGAGGGGCGCTCGCTGGCCAAGCTGATGCACCCGAACGTCGTCCGGGTGCTGAACTTCTTCCGCGCCAACAACACGGTCTATATGGTGATGCAGTTCGAGCGGGGCCGGACCCTCAACGACTACGTGCATCGTCATCGTCAGCGGGGCGAGATCAGCGAGCGATTCCTGCGCGGCGTCTTCACGCGGATGCTCAACGGCCTGCGCGAGGTGCACGCCCACAAGCTGCTGCATCTCGACATCAAGCCGTCCAATGTCTACCTCCGCGCCGACGGCACGCCGGTGCTGCTCGATTTCGGCGCTGCCCGCCAGACCCTGTTGAGCGACCAGCCGGTCCTCAAGCCGATGTACACGCCGGGCTTCGCGTCGCCGGAGCAGCTGGCGGGGCGGGACGGGCTCGGCCCGTGGAGCGACATCTACAGCGTCGGCGCGAGTATTTTTTCGTGTATCGCCGGTGCGCCGCCGCAGCGCGCCGATGAGCGCGCCAAGAAAGACGAACTGGTGCCGGCGGTCAAGCAGTTTGCCGGCAAGTACAACCGTCAGCTGTTGCAGACAGTGGACTGGTGTTTGCACATGGATCCGCTCGAACGGCCCCAGAGCGTGTACGCTCTGCAAAAAGCGTTGGCGAATCCGTCGGGTGAGGAGCCGGTCGCCGGCACCTGGTTTACCGACTGGAGCACCCGCCTGCGCACCTTTATCGGAAGGCAATGAAGTTCACGATTTTTCAGGAAAGCCGCATCGGGCGGCGCCGGAACAACCAGGACCGCGTGGCGTACTCGTACTCGCGCGAGGCCCTGCTGATGATCGTGGCCGACGGCATGGGCGGGCATCTACATGGCGAGGTCGCGGCGCAGATCGCCGTGCAGTTCGTCGCCCACGCATTCCAGCGCGAGGCGCGCCCGTCGCTTCCCGATCCGGTCCTGTTCCTGTCGCGAGCGCTGTCCAACGCGCACCACGCGATTCTCGACTACGCCTTCGACAAAGCGCTCGAGGACGCGCCGCGGACCACCGTGGTGGCGTGCATCATCCAGGACAGCCAGGCCTACTGGGCCCATGCCGGCGACTCCCGCCTGTACCTGCTGCGCGGCGGCGAGATCGCAGCCCGCACCAAGGATCACTCCCGCGTCCAGCTGATGATGGACCAGGGGCTGCTTGACGCTGAGGGTGCGGCAAAGCACCCCAGCCGTAACCGCATTTACAGCTGCCTGGGCGGCAGCCATTCGCCGCAGATCGAGTTCTCCAAGCGCACCCCGCTCTATCAGGGCGATGTCATCGCGATCTGCTCGGACGGCGTGTGGGGGCCCCTCGACGACCCGACAATGATCGTCGGCATGTCTCGCGGCGTGGTCATGCAGAGCGTGCCACGGGTGATGGACCTCGCCGAGGAACGGGGTGGCCCGACCTGCGACAACCTCTCCCTGATCGCCATCAACTGGGAGGAGAGTTACGCCGAGGATGCACCGGGCACCGTCTCCACCCGGACGATGGAACTGGGTGCCTTCACGACCCAGATGGAGGGCTTCCTTCGGACCCGGCCAGCGCCGGGTACCGGCCACGAAGACCTCTCCGACGACGAGATCGAGCGCGCGATCCGGGAAATCAACTCTGCCATCCAGAAATACTCCAAGGAATGAGACCCAGTCACCGAGCAGCGGACCAGCTGCGCCCCATTCGCCTGACCCGCAACTTCACCTGCCACGCCGAAGGCTCCGTTCTGGTCGAGTTCGGACGTACCCGCGTGCTGTGCACCGCCAGCGTCGAGGAGAGCGTGCCGCCCTTCCTCCGCGGCAAGGGGCAGGGCTGGCTGACGGCCGAGTACGGCATGCTGCCGCGCTCGACCCATACCCGTAGCGCCCGCGAGGCGGCCCGGGGCAAGCAGAGCGGCCGGACCCAGGAGATCCAGCGCCTGATCGGTCGCAGCCTGCGCGCCGTGGTGGACCTCTCGGCCCTCGGTGAGCGTCAGATCACGGTCGATTGCGACGTCCTGCAGGCCGACGGCGGCACCCGGACAGCCGCCATCACCGGTGCCTGTGTCGCGGTCCATGATGCCCTCGAGGGGCTCGTCGCGGCGGGCGCGCTGGCCATCAATCCGATGCGCGAGATGGTGGCGGCGGTGTCGGTCGGGATCTACCGCGGGGTCGCAGTGCTTGATCTCGACTATGACGAGGACTCGGACTGCGAGACCGACATGAACGTGGTCATGACCGGCTCGGGTGGCTTCGTCGAAGTGCAGGGCACGGCCGAGGGAACGCCCTTCCAGCGCGCCGAGCTCGACGCGCTCCTCGATCTGGCCGCGAGCGGGATCGCCGAACTGGTGGTGACACAGCGCAGCTGCCTCGCAGCGCCGCAGCCGCGGGACGGAGTCCGGGAGAGGGCATGACACGTCTGGTGCTCGCCAGCAACAACGCCAAGAAGGCGGCCGAGCTGTCGGCGCTGCTCGACCCGCTCGGCCTCGAGGTCATCCCCCAGGGAGCGCTGGGCGTCTGTGAGGCCGAGGAGCCCCACGCGACCTTCGTGGAGAACGCGCTGGCAAAGGCGCGCCATGCCGCACAGGCGACCGGCCTTCCGGCTCTGGCCGACGACTCCGGCCTCTGTGTCCAAGCGCTGGGCGGCCTGCCGGGGGTGCAGTCGGCGCGCTTCGCCGGCGAGCCGAAGTCGGACGCCCGCAACAACGAACTGCTCCTCTCCCGCCTCGCCGACGAGGACGATCGGCGCGCCTTCTTTTACTGCACCCTGGTCCTGCTGCGCCACGAGGCAGACCCGCATCCGCTGATCGCCGATGGTCAGTGGAACGGCGAAATCCTGCGCGCCGCGCGGGGCGACAACGGCTTCGGCTACGACCCGCTGTTCCTGCTGCCCGAGATGGACCAGACCGCAGCGGAACTGGACAGCGCCCTCAAGAACACCCTGAGCCACCGGGCCCAGGCGATGCGCCACCTGCTGGTGCGCCTCGAAACCAACCCCCTCTGAGCCGCGACGCCCGGACGTCGCGCCATCGCGAAGCATGCGAACCATCCCGATCCGGCCCGCGCCGGCCGTCGCTTCCGATGCGCCGGCGGCTGGGCTGGTTGCGCCGCCTCCGCTGTCGCTCTACATCCACTTTCCGTGGTGCGTACAGAAATGCCCGTACTGCGATTTCAACTCCCACGCGGTTCGCGGCGACATCCCGCAACGCACCTATGTGGACGCCCTCCTCGCCGACCTGGAATCTGCCCTGCCGCAGATCTGGGGGCGACGGATCCAGACCGTCTTCATCGGTGGCGGGACGCCGAGCCTGATCGACCCTGACCAGCTGGCCCGTCTGCTCGATGGGGTCCGTGCCCTGGGTAATCTGGCACCGGGCGCCGAAGTGACCCTGGAGGCCAACCCGGGGGCCGTCGATGTCCGCCACCTCGGCGCCTTCCGGGCTGCGGGCATCACCCGCCTCTCGCTCGGCGTCCAGAGCTTCGACGACCGCCTGCTCGCCGCGATCGGCCGCATCCATGGGGGGGCGGAAGCGCGTCGCGCGATCGATGCGGCGCTCGCGCACTTCGACCAGGTCAATATCGACCTGATGTATGCGCTGCCGGGACAGACACTGGACGACCTCGCCCGCGACCTGGCGCAACTGGTTGCCAGCGGTGCGGGACACCTGTCGTGCTATCACCTGACCATCGAGCCGAACACGCCCTTCCACGCGGAGCCGCCCTCGGTGCCGGACGAGGACATCGCCAGCGACATGCAGGATCTCGTCGAGTCGCGCCTCGCTGTGGCGGGCTACCGGCACTACGAGACGTCGGCCTTCGCCCGCGATGGACAGCGCTGCCAGCACAACCTCAACTACTGGCGATTCGGCGACTATCTCGGCATCGGCGCCGGTGCCCACGGCAAGCTCTCCGCCCATGACGGAATTCGACGCCAGGTGCGTCACCGGCACCCGAAGGCCTACCTGGAAGCGGCAGCGCAGCGCGACTTCGTGCAAGAGGTTCGCGAAGTGGGCGCCGGCGATCTACCCTTCGAGTTCATGATGAACGCGCTGCGCCTCGTGGATGGCTTCGAGCCGGGCCTTTTTCCGGCGACCACCGGCCAGCCGCTGTCGGCGGTCGAGCCCACGCTGGTTGCCGCGCGGCGTGACGGACTGGTCGACCTGTCCGGTGAGCGGATTTGCCCCACTGACCGGGGGCGGCGCTTTCTGAACGACTTGCTGCAGCGTTTCCTGGCTGACTAGACGGCGAAGCCGTCCCCGGCGTCGGGGGCACTTGCGGCGGTGAGCGCACTCGAAGCATCTGGTTTTCGTGGCGCCGGGGCCCATCGCCCACGGCAAACAGACCCCTGAGAGAGGAAGGAGAGACGACATGGCGAGCGTGACACTGGCAGGCAATCCCATCAGCGTGGCGGGGCGTTTCCCGTCGGTGGGCGAAGCGGCACCCGATTTCCACCTGACGACCGTCGGGCTCGAGGACGTGGGGCTGTCCCACTATGCGGGCAAACGCAAGGTGCTGAATATCGTGCCCAGCCTGGATACCCCAACCTGCGCCACCTCGACCCGGAAGTTCAACGAGGCCGCGAGTCAGCTCGACAATGCGGTGGTGCTGGTGGTCTCCGCGGACCTCCCCTTCGCCGCCAAGCGCTTCTGCGAGGTCGAAGGCCTTGCCAATGTAGCGGCCTTGTCGACCTTCCGTGGTCACGGATTCCTGCGCGACTACGGCGTCGAGATCACCTCCGGACCCCTGGCGGGCCTGACGGCGCGTGCGGTGGTGGTGCTGGATGCGGACAACCGGGTGATCCATGCCGAGCTTGTGCCCGAGATCAAGCAGGAGCCGGACTACGCTGCGGCACTGGCGTCCCTGAAGTAGGCCCCGCCAGGTCGTGACGACGGAGTCCGCCGCCGGGCGGCCTGCCCCGACGGTGGACGCCGTGCCGGCATCGGTGTTGCTGGCACTGGCCCTGCTGACCCTGATGTGGGGTGTCAATTGGCCGGTCATGAAGCTCGGCCTGCGCGAGATGACGCCGCTGATGTTCCGGGCGGTGACCATGAGCGGAGGGTTCGTGCTGCTCTTCATCTGGTATCGCCTGCGCGGTGCCCGGCTGATGCTGGCTCAAGGCGAGTTGTGGCGGGTGGCCATGCTGGCAGCACCGAATATCGTCGGCTGGCACGCCCTGTCGATCTTCGGTGTCGAGGCGCTGGCCTCCGGGCGGGCGGCGATCGTCGGCTTCACGATGCCGATCTGGACCGTGCTGCTGTCCGTCGTACTCTTCGGCGAGCGCATGCAGCCCCGGATCTGGTTCGCAACCGCCTGTGCGGCGCTTGCGGTGGTGCTGCTCCTGTGGCACGAGCTGGCCCACCTGAGCGGCAACCCGGCCGGCGTGGCGTGGATGCTCGCCGCGGCCTTGAGCTGGGCGACCGGCACGCTGCTGCTCAAGCGGGTGAGCCTCGGCGCGTCCACCGAGGCGATGACGCTCTGGATGATCGGCCTTGCAGTGCCGGTGATCTGGTTGCTGGCGCTGTCGATCGAGCCCTTGCCCGCCGCGTGGCCCAGCCCGTCCGGCTGGGTGGTGATCGGCTACGGCGCGCTGATCAACTACGGTATCGCTCAGATTCTGTGGTTCTCCATCGCGCGGCGTCTGCCGCCAGCGGCCAGCGCCCTGTCGATCATGATGATCCCCCTCGTTGGCCTGGCGTCGGCGATGCCCCTGACCGGCGAGCGCCCGTTTGTCGCGGACTATCTCGCCGCAATATTGATCCTGGTCGCCCTCTCTGCCGTGCTGCTGGTCGGGCGCCGTCCCCGAGCCTGCCATTCGTCGCATGACAATCGTTCTCGATAATGCGGTAACGCACCGATTTAAAAACGATATCCGGATGTAATTGCGGAGTGGCAGGGGATTCTACGGTATTGCGTCAGTCATGACGAAGACGTAGGGTGCGTCGCAGCAAAGTCACTGTGAGTCTGCTCGCGCGTAAAGGGGAGTACGCCATGAGATCGGTCATAAACCGGGTTTGCCTGGGCGTCGCAGCCCTCTCGATGGCGCCGGCCGTCTTTGCCCAGTCTGCCTTCGACAAGGACTGGGCCTGCTGGTATCAGGGCGCGGGAAAGCTCAACTGCCTGCTCCTCAAGGCGAGTTCGAACCTGCAGGACCCGCCCACCGATCCGGTGGGGAACTCGACACCGATTCCCGAGGAGGCCCGCCTGATCCTCGGCGGCGATGAGAGTCTCTATAGCAGCCTCGTCGAGATCCCGCTGATGAACGACCCCTACGACATGCTGCTGGTTGAGCAACTCGCCCGCTTCACCGTATGCGGGGATGCCATCGATTGCCGGATGACCTTCGTGTCCACCGAGCAGGAACTGGCCCTGCTTCAGGCGTCCGTCACCGATCAGCCTTGAAGGCGCCACCTGGCGCACCGCCGGAATGCTCTAAGCGAATGTTTCCTCGCGGGAAATTGCGCTTGCCGCGCGATGCCGGCCTAGGCTTGCGCGGCGCAACAGCGTAGAATCGCGCCTCCGGTTTCCGCGTCACGCGCGGGGTGCGACATGCAATTTCCTGACCGATTCGATGTGATTGTCGTGGGTGGCGGCCATGCCGGCACCGAGGCTGCGCTCGCCGCCGCGCGGATGGGCGTGCGCACGCTGCTGCTCAGCCACAACATCGAGACCCTCGGGCAGATGAGCTGCAACCCCTCGATCGGCGGTATCGGCAAGGGCCATCTGGTCAAGGAAGTCGATGCGCTGGGCGGTGCCATGGCAAGCGCCACCGACGAGGGCGGCATCCAGTTCCGCATCCTCAACGCGTCCAAGGGGCCTGCCGTGCGGGCCACCCGGGCCCAGGCCGACCGGGTGCTGTACAAGGCGGCGATCCGCCGTCGCCTCGAGAATCAGGCCAACCTGACCCTCTTCCAGCAGGCCGTCGATGACATCACCGTTGAGGGCGAGCGGGTCACCGGGGTCGTCACGCAACTGGGCATCCGCTTTGCGGCGCCCACCGTGGTACTGACCGCCGGAACCTTCCTCAACGGCCTGATTCATGTCGGCATGAGTCACCATGTGGGGGGGCGCGCTGGCGATCCGCCAGCGGTGACCCTCGGGCAGCGCCTGAAGGAACTGAAGCTTCCTCAGGGGCGTTTGAAGACCGGCACGCCGCCCCGCATCGACGGGCGCAGCGTGGACTTCTCGGTCATGACGGTACAGCCGGGGGACGACCCCGCACCGGTGTTCAGCTTTCTCGGCACGGCGGACCAGCACCCCCGCCAGCTGCCGTGCTGGATCACCCAGACCAACGAGCAGACCCACGAGATCATCCGTCAGAATCTGGATCGGTCGCCGATGTACGCCGGCGTGATCGAAGGGGTGGGGCCACGCTACTGCCCGTCGATCGAGGACAAGATCCACCGATTTGCCGACAAGAGCAGCCACAACATCTTTCTTGAGCCGGAAGGTCTCGACACCCACGAGCTGTATCCGAACGGGATCTCCACCTCGCTGCCATTCGATGTCCAGCTCGCTGTCGTGCATTCGATCCGCGGCATGGAGCAGGCCCGCATCCTGCGTCCGGGCTACGCCATTGAGTACGATTACTACGACCCGCGCAACCTGAAGGGCAGCCTCGAAACCAAGACCTTCGGCGGCCTGTTCTTCGCCGGCCAGATCAATGGTACGACCGGCTACGAGGAGGCCGCGGCGCAGGGACTGCTGGCCGGTGCCAACGCAGCCTTGCAGGTGCTGGGCCGGGATCCCTGGTGCCCGCGCCGGGACGAAGCCTATCTGGGGGTTCTGGTCGACGACCTGATCACCCGTGGCGTCGCAGAGCCGTACCGCATGTTCACCTCCCGCGCCGAGTACCGCCTGTCCCTGAGAGAGGACAACGCGGACCTTCGGCTCACGGAGAAGGGCCGGGAGCTGGGCCTGGTGGACGACATGCGCTGGCAGGCATTCTGTATCAAGCGCGAAGCCATCGAGCGCGAGACAGCCCGGCTCCGGTCCGCGTTCGCCCACCCCGGCCAGGTGCCGGCAGACCTCGCCGAACGGGTCGTCGGCAAGGCTCTGGAGCGGGAGTACCGCTTCTTTGACCTCCTGCGCCGGCCGCAGACCCGCTACGCCGAGCTGATGACGTTGCCTGGCGCACCGGACGGCGTCGAGACGGACCCTCAGGTGGTCGAGCAGCTCGAGATCGCCGCCAAATACCAGGGCTACATCGATCGCCAGCAGGAAGAGGTGGCCAGGAGTGCCCGGCAGGAGGCTACCCCGTTGCCGGCCGATCTTGACTATGCCTCCGTGCGGGGCCTGTCGAAGGAGGTCCAGCAGAAGCTCCAGCAGCATCGACCGGAGACCATCGGGCAGGCGAGCCGCATCCAGGGCGTGACCCCGGCGGCGATCTCCCTGCTCCTCGTCTGGCTCAAGCGCCGGGAGCTCGCCGACCGCGGCGCGGATCGCCGCTCCGCATGACAGAGACCGCCGCCCTCGCGCAGGGTGCCGAGGCCCTCGGCCTGTCCCTCGCGCCTGCTGTCCTCGATCGCCTGTCGGCCTATGCGCGACTGCTGCTCAAGTGGAACCGGGTCTACAATCTGACGTCGATTCGCGATCCGTCCGAGGTGGTGTCCCACCACCTGCTCGACTCCCTGTCGGTCCTGCCATGGCTTGGCAGCATCGACCATCTCGCCGATGTGGGGTCCGGCGGCGGCCTGCCCGGCATACCGCTGGCCATCGCCCGGCCCGACCTGCAGGTCGTCTCGATCGAGGCAGTGGGCAAGAAGGCCAGCTTTCAACAGCAGGCCCGGATCGAACTCGGTCTCGACAACTTCCTGCCGGTTCACGGCCGGATCGAGGACCAGGCGGCCGGCGGCTTCGATGGCGTGATCTCCCGGGCTTTCGCCGAGCTCGGCGACTTTGTCCGGGTCGCGGGTCACCTGCTCGCTCCGGGCGGACGAATGCTGGCCATGAAGGGCGTGCTGCCCGCTGGTGAACTGGCAGCGCTGCCGCCGGGCATGGCCGTCGAGCGCACGGTTGAGCTGCACGTGCCGTCCCTGGCCGCCGCACGCCACCTGATCATCCTGAAACCAGACGGAGCCGCCTGATGGCCCGAGTATTTTGTGTCGCCAACCAGAAGGGCGGCGTTGGCAAGACCACGACCTGCGTCAACCTCGCCGCGGCCCTCCATGCCCAGGGGCAGCGGGTGCTGCTGATCGACCTGGATCCGCAGGGCAATGCCACGATGGGCAGCGGCATCGACAAGCGCAGCCTGACGCGAACGGTCTATCACCTGCTGGTCGGGATCGCCGATCTGGCGGCCTGCCGGGTCTCCTCGCCCGAGGGGGGCTACGACGTGCTGCCGGCCAACCGGGAGCTGGCAGGTGCCGAGGTGGAACTCGTCGAACTGGAGCGCCGGGAGAACCGGCTGCGGGATGCCCTCGTCGCCATCGAAAACGACTACGAGTTCGTCCTCATCGACTGTCCGCCGTCCCTGTCAATGCTGACACTCAATGGTCTGTGTGCCTCGCATGGGGTCATAATCCCGATGCAATGTGAGTACTACGCGCTAGAGGGGCTGTCCGACCTGGTCAACACGATCAAGAAGGTGCATGCCAATCTCAACCGGGACCTGAAGATCATCGGCCTTCTGCGGGTCATGTTCGATACACGGATCACGCTGCAGCAGCAGGTTTCCGCGCAACTCGAATCGCACTTCGGCGACAAGGTCTTTCGCGCCGTGGTCCCCCGCAACGTGCGTTTGGCCGAGGCCCCGAGTCATGGTCTGCCCGGCGTCGTGTTCGATCCGGCCTCCAAGGGGGCGCGGGCCTATGTCACCTTTGCGAAGGAAATGATCAAGAGGGTCGCGGCCCTGTAAGCCTGTAAGGACAGATTCCATGGCACCACCCAAGCTCAAGGGTCTCGGGCGCGGTCTCGACGCGCTGCTGGCCGGCAATTCCGGCGACGACGAGGAGAAAGGCGAACTGCAGACCCTGCCGGTCCGCGCGCTCCAGCCCGGTCGCTATCAGCCCAGGACCCGCATGGACCCGGGCTCTCTCGACGAGCTCGCCGCATCAATCCGCAGCCGCGGCGTGATGCAGCCCATCCTCGTGCGCCCGATCGGCGACGACAGTTTCGAGATCATCGCCGGCGAGCGGCGCTGGCGCGCCTCACAACTCGCCGGCCTCGGTGCGGTGCCCTGTCTGGTTCGGGAAATCCCGGACGAGGCGGCGCTGGCCATGTCGCTGATCGAGAACATTCAGCGCGAGGACCTCAACCCCCTCGAAGAGGCCGCCGGCCTTCAGCGCCTGATCGACGAATTCGGCATGACCCACCAGCAGGCGGCCGATGCGGTCGGGCGGTCCCGGCCGGCGGCGTCGAACCTGCTGCGTTTGCTGCAACTGGCGGAACCGGTGCAGGAACTGCTGATGGCCGGCGACCTGGACATGGGCCATGCCCGTGCCCTGCTGCCCCTCGACGGTGCTCGCCAGATCCAGTTTGGCAACCAGATCGCAGCGCGCCAGCTATCCGTGCGCGAGGCCGAAAAGCTGGTGCAACGTGAAGTGGATCCCTCGGCCAGGCCCGCACCGCCACCGCCCGATCGGGATCTCCTCGCCCTCGAGGAAGAGATCGCCGACGCCGTTGGCGCCACGGTCCGGATCAAGGCCAATCGGAAGGGGGCAGGCAGCGTGACGCTGCAGTTCTCCAGCCTCGATCAGCTCGACGGCTTGCTCGAGCGGCTGCGGTAGGCGTAGCCGGCGACGACGACGGCGCCGAGGATGGCGCCGGCGAGATGAAGTTCCCAGGTCGGGCGGATGCCCACGGGGAGCCAGGGGCTCGGCATGCCGCCGGCTTGCAGAAGCAGCGAGAGCGTCACGCCGGCGGCCAGGAGCAGGCTGATGCCGCGCCCTGTTCGGCCACGCCCCCAAAGGGTGGCCAATGCGGCGGGGAGGGCGGCTGCAACCAGGGGTGAGGCGCCGCGGTAGCTCATGAGATCGGGCAGGCCGAAGTGCAGCAGCAGTGGGCAGCCGATGGCTGCGGCGAGCACCGCGGCTGGGCCGCCGTGGCGCTCCGGCGCCAGCCCGGCCAGCAGCACGAGCCCTGCAGCGTTGGCAAGCGCGTGGTCGATGTTCCAGTGGGTGAGAAGGCTGGCCGGTAGCCGCCAGCCCTCCGAGGCGACCTGGGTGCGTTCGTACTGCAGTGCGTCGGACAGGCCCAGCGCATGCAGCCCGAGGATGGAGAGGCCCAGCAGTAGGTAGGCGCGCACCGGGCCGGTCGGTCGCCGTCCGGTCACGCCAGCGCAGTCATCAGGGGCATGGGCCGGCAGGCCGCGCGTCCACAGGCATATGGTCGAACGGTGATGCTGCATTGCAGCACAAATGCATGGATCTTCATGATTTGTCTAGCCTTAGCGGCATTTGCATCTGCAATAGTTAAGTGCTTTTGACAATTGACCCTAGGGAAAGTTCTTGTTAAACTCCCGCTGTTTTTCGGGGGGGTGTCTTGCATCCACAAGTTCGCTGGGTGCTCAGTCGCCAGGCCTTCGTCGCAGTGGGCGTCGCGCTCGTCGCGGCGCCTTTTTCCGGAGCGGTCGGCGCACTGTCGGCCCTGGTCGGGGGCGCGATCGGCATCTTCTCCGGCTTTGCCTATGCGTGGCGCGCGATGCGCGGCGACGCGGTGGAGGCGAAGCAGGCTTATCAGGCGCAGTTGCTGGGCGAGGCCTACAAGTTTCTGGTCACCGTCCTGCTCTTTGGCGCCGTTTTTTTGGGATGGCCCGGAGTGGCGGTTGGTCCGCTCTTCGTGGCTTACGCATTGACATTCGTCGTCTACTGGATGGCGCTGTTTAAACAACGCTGACCGACTTGGGGAAACCATGGCTTCTGGGACGCTTACTGCCACCGAGTACATCACTCACCACCTGACCAACCTCCAATGGTGCTCCGAAGCCGCCAAGGTGGACGGCCATTGCCACGGCTTCTGGACCCTGCACGTCGACACCCTTCTCGTGTCGGGTATCCTGGGTCTCGTCGTCTTTGGCCTCCTGGCGAAGATCGCTTCCCGTGCCCACGCCGGCGTGCCGACCGGCATGCAGAACTTCTTCGAGATGGTTCTGACCTTTGTCGATCAGCAGGTCAAGGACACCTATCACGGTCGCAGCAAACTGATTACCCCGCTGGCCATCACGATCTTCATCTGGGTCTTCGTGATGAACGCGATGGACCTGATCCCGGTCGATTTCCTGCCGGTCACGGCCGCGGCGGTTGGTGTGCCCTATCTGAAGGTCGTCCCCACGACCGACCCCAACCTCACCTTTGCGATGTCGCTGACCGTCTTCGGCATCATGATCTACATGAACTTCGCCGTAAAAGGCGCGAGCGGGTTCGCTCACGAGGTGTTTACCGCTCCGTTTGGTGCCAAGCTGGCGCCGGTCAACCTGCTCTTCCGGATCGTGGAAGACATTGCCAAGCCGATTTCGCTCTCCCTGCGACTGTTCGGCAACATGTATGCAGGCGAGATGGTGTTCATCCTGATCGCCCTGCTTGGTATCTGGCAGCTGCCGCTGGCACTGCCGTGGGCGCTGTTCCACATTCTGATCATCACCCTGCAGGCGTTCGTGTTCATGATGCTGACGATCGTCTACATGTCGATGGCCAGCGAATCGCACTGATTCACCCAACCCGCTTCAACAACCGCTTCAAAC